>JAQBZY010000258.1 GCA_027620395.1 Pseudomonadota bacterium | reverse complement strand
GAAGGCTTGCCCCGCCGGCACGACAAATCCGAATATTCCACACATGCGAGGCTACCCAGTGTCCATTATATAGTCTGGTGGCGGTCAAACGCTTATACGCCGCTGGCCGATGCCACGGCAAGGAGTGCGGCGGCGTTTCTGGTTGGATTCCGAGGCCACAGCCGCTAGGTTCCGCTGCCCAGCCTGGGAGGTGTCATGTCTGAATACGTATCGTTATTTTTTGAACATCCGCGCCAATTCATCTCGCTGGCCGCCGTGGCCGCGGTCTGGGTCGGTTTAGCCGCGCTCGGGCGGCTGGCCAACGCGGGCCGGCTGTATCCTGAATTAACCCCGATCCTTGGCTGGTCTATCGCGTCCGGCATGCTCACCATGGCCGGTGTATATACCGATTTGCCGCTCCGGTGGGTGGTGGCGGCGTTGATGGTAGTCGCCCTATTGACCACGTTGCAATCGATCCGCCGCGATCCATGGCTGGTCACACCCGCATTTCTGAAAATGATCGTCCTGGCGGCGCCGCTGTTGATCCTGACCTCGGCGATGATCGGCTCGCAGTGGGATGAATTCGCCGACTGGCTGATCTCACCCAAATATCTTTTGGTGCACGACGTCATTCCCGGCCTTGGCCATCCGCCGTCCGGCGCCAGCCTGGCGGCCTATCCGTACGGTTGGCATATCGTCGGCTATCTGGCCGGTCTTGCTGGCGGCGGCGATTTGATCGAGAACGCGGGATCGCTGATCAACGTCTTGTTGCTGCTCTCACTCGGCCATGCGGCGCTCAGATTGGCCGGTGCCGAGAAGGCGGAAACGATGCCGTGGTGGATGGCCGGGCTCGCCGTCGGCGCCGCGACGGCTCTCAATACTGCTTTTGTTCAAAAGATCGTGCTGACCTCCTACGCCGATGTCGCGACCTCGGTCAGCCTGGCGGCGGCGGCCATCTTCGGATGGTCGATGCTGGGCGATCTTGCCGCCGGGCGGAGCGCCGCGGCCAGGCGCGCGGCGATTTGCTTGGCACTCGTCCTGATGCTTCTGGTCAACCTCAAGCAGTCGACGTTCGAACTCTACGGCCTCCTCCTGATCGGTCTCTCGGTGGCCGGCGTTCGTGATTCTCGCATTTCGCTCCGATCTTTAGTGGCGCATTTGGCGCTGTCGGCGGCGCCGGCGGCGCTGCTCTATCTGATGTGGCGCGGCTATGTCGCGGCCGAACTTAGTGGCCGCGAGTTCATCATCCGCCCGATCACCGAATGGTATTGGGACATTCTTCCCGAAGTCTTGCGGAAAGCCGGCTGGGTGCTGTTGAAGAAATCCTATTACCTGGTGGTGATGTTGGCCGCCGTCGTTGTCGGCCTGCGCGCCCTGCGCCGCTGCCATACGGTTTTGGATCGGGCCGCCATCACTGTCGGCGCGATCTTTCTCGGCCATATCGCGTTCCTGATCTTCTGCTATTTGGCGGCATTTGGCCGTGGCGAGGCGGTCAACGTGGCGTCGTTCTGGCGCTACAACCAGCAGCTAGCAGGACTTGGCATCTGCTTCGCGACGCTGTGTGTCGGCGAGGGCTGGCGCCGTTGGGGACATCTTGCGACGGCACTGGGGCTATCTGCGAGACGAGCCGGCACCCTGACGATGTGTCTGGTGGTGGCGGCACCGGTGCTGTTCGCGGAAAAGCTCCGTTTCGACAAGCTGCCATATATTCGCCATTACCGGCTGGTCGCCATGGAGGCAAAACCCCTGCTTGGGCCGGAAGAACCGGTCAGCGTTCTGGATCCGGCCGGGTCCGGCGAAAGCGCCATCATATTTTCCTACGACGCCCTGCCGCTCGGCCGGCGCGCGTCCTATCTGGGCCTCTATCATGACACCAGCGCCGCTGGCATTCGTCGATTTTGGGACGCCACGCCGGTCGGTAAGATCATGCTGCATTCGGTGCCGCCGGCGGTCAGGGAAATTTTGGGTGACGAGTTGCAGCCGGAAATGAGCTATTTACTCGACAAACACGCCGATGGCTCGTTTGCCATCGTCAAGTCCTGGCGCTATCCGCCCGGCTTTCACGCCCGTTGATCCGTCCGTCCTTCCTTCCTTAACCGGTAACGCTAAACGATGTCGAAGGCGACGCTCAGGCGGTGCGCATCGCTTCGGAACGGCACCGTGCCGTGCCAAAAATAGGATGGAAACAACACCATCAATCCCGGCACTGGCATGGCCCAGCCGTCGGGCTCGAAGCCAAACGGATTGGGTGTCGGCTGCCCGAACTTCAACCACCCTTGCCGGCCCGGATCGGTCTCGGAAACGCATTCCGGCACCGAGACATAAAAGACTCCGCTGATCAGTCCTTCCGGATGATTGTGATCGACATGGAAACCTTGATCGCGGAGCCGCACCGACCAACTGCCGGTAAAGGCCGGCGTTTCACGGACCGCGCGCAAGATCGGATTGTGCCGCCTGACGTCATTGTCGCGGAGAAAATTCCCGACCCCCTGCAAGATCTCCGCCGAAAGAGCCGCAATCGAGCTTGTGCCCTGATGCTTGGCGAACAAATTGCCAATGGTCTGGGTACCCAGACGCAACGACTGATCGAACGGCGCGTCCCGGTACCGATGCAACCCCTCGAGATCGCGCCGGAGGCCGTCCAGAAATGCGGGGGCATCGCTGATTGACGAAAAATCTGCGAGCGCGGTGCGGTAGACGTAACGCTCACAATCGTACAGCGCGGGAAAATCGTCGTTCCGGCCGAGCAGCTTCAGGATATGCCAACCGATGGCGGCGGCGTTAATGATGTCTTCCTGGCCGCGCCGCTCGGTGCGGTCGAGTACCTCCCACGCCGCCTCGGCGTCGCCTGAAAGCAGCAAATGCTGGGCCCGCACAATACCCGAGACCTTCGCTTCCGGCATCGCCGCTAAGCGGGCCGCAGTCACAAAGTCGCCGGCAAATTCGGCGCAGGCGATCTCGGCCCTGAGCACCATCCCTTGAGGGCGTCCGACGGAGGCGAGTTTGTCGACAAATCGCTTCGCGCCCTCCAGGTTCCCGGCCTTCAAAATTGAATCGACGATCAACTCGGCGAGTCCGGCCGGTGGTTTTGGCTGTGCCCAAAATGATTGCTCGGACAACGCCGTGCATGTCTCGGGATCGAATTCGCTGAACTGTACCGAGATCAGATTGCGGTGCGCGTCCAGAAACGACGGCGCGATTTCGACCGCCCGGCGGTAGCAATCCCTAGCCGCTGCCGCCTGACCCAATTCCCTAAGCACGGCGCCCAGATTGTTGTGCGCTTCGGCGGAAGTGGGCGCCAATGCGAGCGCCTGGCGATAAATTTTTTCTGCCTCGGTCAGATCGCCAAAATCCTGCAATGCGGTGCCAAGATTGATCAGTGGCTCGGCATTGCTCGGACTTGCCGCCACGGCTTTTCTAAAATAATCCGCCGCATCCCGAGGGCGGCCACGCTTGCGAAACACCGACCCCAGCCCGTTCAACGCCCGCGCGTCGTTCGAGACCAATTCGAGAACCCGCTCGAATGCCACTTGCGCAGCCGCAAGATTCCCGAGGTCGCGCAGTGCGTTGCCAAGATTGTGGTGCGCCTCGGCAAATCCCGGCGCCCGGGCAATGGCGGCCTGGTATTCTTCCACTGCCTGCTGTCGCTGACCTAAATCCTTGAGCGCATTGGCCAGATTGTAATGAAGATCGGCGGTATCGGCGCCGGCGGCAATGGCGCGGCGGTAATTCTCCGCAGCCTCGTCGAATCGTCCGAGCGCATGCATCGTGACGCCAAGGTTGTTCATGGCATCGGCGAAATTCGGGCGTAGCGTCAGGGCCCGCTCGAAGCAGGCAATGGCGTCTTCGAAGGCCCCCGTCGCTTGCAAGGCAAGTCCAAGATTGCTGTGCGCGTCGGCGACGCCGGGGTCGGACTTGATCGCCTGACGGTAACTGGCGGCCGCCCCCGCCAAATCTCC
>JAQBZY010000257.1 GCA_027620395.1 Pseudomonadota bacterium | reverse complement strand
ATCTCAGGCACAGCCACGTTTGGCTCGATTATGGCTGGCTTGGCCATATCTTCGTCAGTCCGGCGCAGCATCAAATCCATCACAGCGCGCTGCCGCGACACCGCGACAGAAATCTGGGATTCGCGCTGGCGATCTGGGACTGGATGTTCGGAACCATACATGTTCCGAAGTCGCGCGAACTTTTCCCGATGGGGCTTGGTGACGGCAGCGACGGCGCTTGGCATTCGCCATGGCAACTCTACTGGCGGCCACTGGTTGGGGCCGCCCGGGTGCTGCGGCATGGCCGGCCGTTCAGGGCATTGGTTCGATCCGAAAGAGAGTAAAGAAACTGCCCCCGACGATAAGGTGCATCGGTGTTGTCGGTGCAGGCGGCGGCAGCCCAGGGTGCAGCCAGACGACGACATCGAAATCGCGCCGCCAATTTTCCGCCACGCGCTTTTTGAACCGGGCCTCGCCGAGCGTCGACTCGCCAATGGAAAATATCGCTGGCCCGACCGGCTGCGCCACGCCTTGCATCAGGCCGCCATAGGCGGCTTGGAAGCGGAGCGGTTGCATCGAGGTGAACAGCAGCGGCGTGAACGCCCGCCCCTCGATCACCGCCGCTGCGGGCATGTGCCAGTAATCGGCATTGAGACACACGCCGGGGCTGGCGGCCTCATCCCAGATCGGCAGCAGCCGGGTGCCCGGCGCCAGCGGCCTGAAAGCGGCGGCGATTTCCTGGCGCCGTTGATCGCAACCGGCGATGGCGGCGGCGGCGCGTTCCAGCTTGATGACGCTAAAGACAACCAGCGCCATGATCAAAAAATACCGCAGACGGACCTCTGGAATTCTGACATCGACGGCGGCAATCAACAGCAACGCCGCCAGGACCGGCAGTCGGACGTGCGTCAGCCAGACGCCGAACAGCTTCACCGGCACCAACAATGAGACCGCGATAAGTCCGATGATGCAAAGTCGCAACGGCGGCTTCAGGCGTATCCGGCGGCTGGTGAAAAGCCAGATCAGCAACGCAGCCAAAACAGCAGCCAGGACCGGATCGAAATCGGAAAACGAAAGCACCGGCGAGATCAGCACCTCGAACCGGCCTCGCAATCCACCAAAGGCGGTCTCCGTGCCATGCGCCGCCGCCGGCACCAAGCTCCAAAGGCTGGCGACCACCAGCAATGGCAATACATTGATCCAATCGATGGCGGCGAGCCGGCGCCGGTCGCTCAGGTGTTGCTCCAGACGGATGGCGGCGATGGCGGCCAAAAAGCAGCCGGCGATCATCATGTGCGTTAAAAACAACACTGCCGCCGAAATCGAAACCGTTGTCGCCTGAGCTATCGGCGACCAATCGGCGTGCCGCATCCAGATTGCCAGCGCCAGCATCAGGGCGCCGAGGCCGAAATAAAAATTAACCAGGCCGATGGCGAGCGGCGCGTTGTAAAGGACCAGAATGACCAGCATCGGCGCCGATCCCGCATGGCCGAAGATATGCCGTCTGAGCGCCGCCGTGCCGGCAAACATCAGCAACATGGATAAAAGATAAAACGCCTTGCCGGCGGCGTGGGGGCTCAGGAAATGGAGCGCCGGAATGACCACGGCGTCGAAGGCGAGGTTCGGCAGCACCGCCCACGCCGGGGCATAGAACCCTTGCAGGATGGTGTCATCGGGCAATCGATGCAGAATGACGGCCCGGGCAAGGTGGTTCAAGCTATCGGCGCCAGGCGGCATCCCGGCGGCCAGGATCGGCCAGGCGGCGGCGCCGAGGACCACGATCCAAAGGCCGATCCGCGTCGCGCCGGTCATCGGGCCCGCCGGAACCGGGCCAGCCGGCGGCGTATCTCGATCAACGCCAGGCCCGACAGCAGCATCGCCAGGAAGCCCAGATGCGAGGACCCGCGGTCAAGCCAGACCCGCAGCGGCATTTCCTCGACCACTGCCGGTCGGCCTCGACCGGGATGGCCGACGATACGGCCGACCAGCTCGACATCGAATGCCCATCGGGATGCGAACGGATCACCGACGCAATCCTTGAAACAATCGTCGACGCGGAAAAACTTGGCGCCGCATTGGGTATCGTAAACCGGAAGCCCCACAGCGAGCGACGCGGCGCTCGCGAACACCCGGCCGAAATAGTGACGAAATGCCGAGCGACGGATGTCATGCCCCAACAATGCCACGCGTGAGCCGATCACCGCGTCCTGATTGCCGCGCCCGATCTCGGACAGGAGGCGGAGCGCTTCTTCCGGCGGCGTCGACATGTCGGCGTCCAGATAGCCGACGATCTCGGCGCCGACGCCGATGGCGAGACACAGCCCATGGCGGACGGCTTCGCCCTTGCCGAGATTTTTCGGCAGCGCATGAACTTGCGCGGCGCCACCGAGGACGGCCGCGAACTCCCGCAGCTTCGGCCCCGTGCCGTCCGTCGATCCGTCGTCGACCAGAATCAGATGAACGTCCGCCGCCGTCATGCGCCGCAGCGGGCCGAGTGTCAGGCGACGGACTTCATTGAAGCAGGGAACGACGATGCAAACTTTCGTCATGCCGAATTTCCGCTGTCCATTGTTGGCAGCCCCCAGCCCTGGTCAGTCGATGTGGAAGCTTCTGAGATAGCCTTGCCGCCGCCGCTCGGGGGCGGCGTTCGCCAGGTGAGAACGCCGGAGCAATAATCCCTCACAGAAGCGGCCGGAAAGTCTGGTTGCGCCGGAGTAAAAATCCGCCAGTGGTAACCCCGTCTAAGGTAAGATCAAACCTGATCCGGGCAATTCGCCCGGCCCCATGGGGCGCTGAGAAGGTCAGCGGCATCGATCTGTCCAGAGACTTCTACTATATGTGGACGACAATGCGCGACAACCCCCATGAGATTGCCGACCACCTGATCAAGGAGCATGGCCTCGACGGTGCCCTGGAGCAAGCCACGGCGGGCACAACCGCCGCCCAGAACCAGAGCGATAACTACCGGCTCAGTGTGTGGCGGGAGGTGAAGCGGATACTGCGTGAGAGAGGGCAAGGTGGTAAGTAGGTGAGAGGCACGCCAACTTGGCCGGTGAGTGACCACATGCTCGAACACCCGACGACCACGAAGGACGTATATCGGCTGGCTCAGGTGCTGCTGGAACGGCATGGAGAAGGCGCGGTGATCTTCGCCGCCAAGGTTGCCGAGGAGCTACGTGACCAGGGTGACGACGAAGGCCATGCCGCATGGAAGCGGGTCGTGAAGGCGGTCATCGACCTCATTGATGATGAACCGCCGGAAGATGCGGTCCACTGATGCGTCTGCTCCTCGCCATGTTGATCCTGATCTTGCTGGCGTTCCCCGCCCACGCCGACATCACCGGCAAGCCCCGCATCATCGACGGGGACACCATCGAGGTGGCCGGGGAGCGCATCCGCCTTCATGGCATAGACGCGCCCGAGAGCAATCAGACCTGCGAGTGGCCCAGCAAGACCATCCCGTGCGGGCGGCTGGCTACATTGGCCCTGATGGACCTGATGGCAGGCGCAGAGGTCACCTGTAAGACCCGCGGCAAAGACCGCTATGGCCGCTGGGTGGCCGTCTGCTACGACCCCGACGGCTTCGACATCGGCAAGAACATGGTTCACACTGGATGGGCGCTGGCGTACCGGCAGTACTCGACCGACTATGTGGACACCGAGGACAAGGCCAGGGAGACTAAGCGCGGCATGTGGAAGGGCGAGTTCGCGTCGCCGTGGGAGTGGCGGCGTGGGGTTCGATCTTCTCGGGTGAAAACAGGGGTATCGACGTACACAGTATACAGGGACAATCGACCTGTTCTCCGGGTCATAGACCGACCTGGGACGCTGACCAGCACGGCGCTATTACCGGCTGGCGCCACGCCTGTTAGCCATCCGTTTTTGACCGCCAACGCACTTGCCCCGGAGGAAGAAGATCAGTTGCGCCGTATCCTTGACGCATCCAACAGCATCGATGAGTTCTTGA
>JAQBZY010000256.1 GCA_027620395.1 Pseudomonadota bacterium | reverse complement strand
CCCGCCCGGCCACCGCATCGAGCTTGGCGATCAGCGCCGCATCGCGGACGTTGGGTGCCGTGATCAGGGCGTTGTCGAGCGCCGTGTGGCAACCCTGGCGGCAATTTTCGGTGCGGCCGGCGAGGCTGGGGACCACATCCTTGACCAGCGCCCGGGCCTTGTCGGCGTTGCCCAAGAGCACGCCGATGATGGCGTCCACCGTGACGTGGTCGTGCTCCGGATGCCAGCAATCGAAGTCAGTGACCATGGCCACGCTGGCGTAGCACATCTCGGCTTCGCGGGCGAGCTTGGCTTCCGGCATGTTGGTCATGCCGATGACGTCACAATTCCAACTACGATAGAGATTGGACTCGGCGATGGTCGAAAACTGCGGCCCCTCCATGACCAGATAGGTGCCGCCACGTTGATGCGGGATAGCGAGAGATTTAAGGCTTTCCGTCAGTGCGTCGCCCAGGCGTCCGCAGACCGGATGCCCGAAACCGACATGGGCCACCAAGCCGGTGGCGAAGAAACTTTTGTCGCGGGCGAATGTGCGGTCGATGAACTGATCGACGACGACGAAAGTGCCGGGCGGCAGATCGCCTTTCAATGACCCGCAAGCCGAGAGCGACAGGATTTCCGTGCAGCCCAGGCGCTTCAAGGCGTCGATGTTGGCCTTGAAGTTGAGCGCCGATGGCGGGATCCGGTGCCCGCGCCCGTGCCTCGGCAGGAACGCCATTTCGACGTCGGCAAGCCGGCCACGCAAGATCTGATCGGACGGCTCGCCGAAGCTCGATTTGGCGGTTTCCCAGCGCGGGTTCTCGAGCCCGACGATTTCATACAGACCGCTGCCGCCGATGACACCGATCATCGGCGGGACGGTGTGCGGCGGTTTAGCCACGCTCACGCCTTCTCTCCGCGACGCAGCACGGTCTCGAAGAACTGCGTCGTGCGCATGCCGGCGACGGCGGCGGCGCGGGGATCATAGGCGCCGCGATGGTCGCAATGGAATCCGTGCCCGGCCTTGTAGACGTGGATGCCGACGCCCGGATGCGCGGCCTTGATCTTGTCGACATCGCTCAACGGGATCGAGGCGTCGTTGTCGCCAAAATGCAGCATCGTCGGGCATTTCGGTGCTTCGCCCAGGAAGTCGGTGATACCGCCGCCGTAGTAGCCGACCGCGGCTTGCACCGGTAGCCGGCAAGCCGCCATGTAGGTGATGAAGCCACCCCAGCAATAGCCGACGACGCCGACCCGGCCGGCTGGCGCGACAGCGGCTCGGGCCGCCTCGACATCGGCCAGCACCAAGTCCAACTGATTGTTGGCGGACGTCTTGTGGGCCCGGCCAAGCTCAATGTCCGGTGGCGTGTAGCCGGTCTCGAAACCTGGCTCAAAACGGTCGTAAAGCGCCGGCGCGATGGCGGTGTAGCCGACCGCCGCCCAGCGCTCGACCAGGTCGCGGATATGTTCGTTAACGCCGAAAATCTCCTGCAGGACGACCACCGCGCCAAAGGGTTTGCCGACCGGATCGGCCCGGTAGGCCTTGAGTTTGAAGCCGTCGGCGGCTTTCAGCTCGAGCATCTGAGACATCGTCGTCCTCCCCTTAAATTATTATTCCGAACGCGCGAAAAAATAGCCCAGGCCCTTGCATAGGGCAAACGGGGATCAAAAGATAACAATTCTATGTATATGAGATTATTTACAAAAGAATATCTTATTAATTGTATATCGTTTAGCGACCTCTAGCCAAGGAACCGTCAACATGCGCCATCGCTTCTTTAAAATAGTCACTGCATCCACCTTATTGCTAGTTTCTTGCGCGCCGGTTTCAAAGCTGCCGGATGTCGATCCCGTTCAACACAAGTTGGAGGAACTGAAACAGCGCCAGATGGCTGTCGAAGGGAAAAGGGATAACGTCGCTCGATTATTCCGCCTCTCATATCCGATCGTTCGTGCCAATGCGGAGCTATGCGGCGAAAAAAAGGCCAAGGCACTTGGAGTTCGATTTTTGGCCTTGGAGGCATTCGGCAGCGAATTCCATCGAGCAGCACTAGGCGTCGGGGTCAACAAACGCCCGACAGTTATCGAAGTTGTGGCAAATTCCACTGCGGCGTCCGCGGGAATTCAACGTGACGACATTTTGATCGGTGTCGGTGATACGGAAATTCCGGAATCCGAATTTTCCGAGAAGCTGAAAAACGCGTTCGATAAGGCGTCGAAGGCCGGCTCAAGTGTTCGGTTGCGTTTCGATCGTGCCGGAAAGGACTATTCGGTCGACCTTCAATTTGAGACCGTGTGCGATTATCCGGTAGTGATTATAGAAGATGATTCAATAAACGCGAGCGCGGATGGCAAAAGGATTAGATTTCATACGGGCATATTACGATTTGCCAGCAAAGACGAAGAACTTGCCATCATCATTGGGCATGAACTTGCGCACAATGTCATGGGCCACATAGATAAGGGCCAAGGAAATGCCATGATCGGCCTCGTGTTCGATATTCTTTTCGCCGGCGTCGGGGTGAATACCCAGGGCGCTTTCAGCAATATGGCGGGGCAGGCATATAGCCAGGATTTCGAAGCCGAGGCGGATTATGTGGGTCTCTATTTTGTCAAACGGGCCGGCATGCCTATAGAAATTGCACCCAATTTCTGGCGACGAATGGCTGTCGAACATCCCGGCGGCATCAAGGACACGCTCTCGTCATCGCATCCGGCGACACCCAAACGATTCGTTGCTCTCGAACAAACGATCAAGGAAATAAATGCCAAGATAGCGTCGGGCGCACCGCTTAAGCCTGAAGTCGGCTATAGCCCGGCCGGCGAAAAATTGACCGACACGCCGCCCAAGCTGCAAGGCGGAAATTAGGTACGCCCCTCGACCACCGGCACGTAATCGTATTCGCCGACACCCTGCAGGACCAGGATGGTCATCGAGCTGTCACCGGCATTGGTCACCAGATGCGGCCGGCCGGCGTCGACCCGGTAGCTCTCGCCCGGCGCCAAGCGAATTTCCTGCTTCGGCTGTTGCAGGAAAAGCCGCAAATTCCCCTCGATCACGTAGAACGTATCGCTGATGTTGTTGTGGTAATGCCAGGGCACCGTTTGCACCGGCGATAGTTGCAACTCGCTGATCCGAAAGCCCGCACGCTCCAGATGATAAGCCCGCCGCTCGACCTCGTAGAGATGACTTGCATCCTTAACCGGTTGACCGCGCATGGTGTTACTCTCCCTTCGGTGCAGCGGCGCGCCGCGCCGGCGGAAAACCGTAGAACCGCACCGCCCACCCGGCAATTCGAAAGATGTTGCCGCACATTGTGCGTGCGATATCGGCGGGCGAGGAGTTTCAATTAAGCCACGGCACCAATTTCGCAACTGACCAGCGGTGCAGGGCGGGCTATGCTCAGTCCATGTCCGATACCGGATATGCCTGCGTCTGCCCCCGCCTGGTCGCGCTTGGCATCGTCGAGGCCCTCGGCACGTCGCCTCAAGGCGAAGCCATCTTGGACGCGCTCGGCGCCTGCATGGCGGCGGCGCCCTGTAAGGGTTCCAGGTCGAAAATGCCGGCCGGCGCCGGAGCAGGCAAGATAACCGCCCGTGGAAATCAGCGCCGCGGCGGCATCAAGCGGCGGCAAAACACGGCCGCCGTCACGCCAGAGCGCCGGGTCATTTCGGAGCGCCGCGTCAACCCGGACCGCCGCGGCCTCAAGGCCGGGCAGAGCTATACCCAGGAACAAACGTTCGAGACCCTTCGGGCATGGTGTGCCGGCAACTGCCGTGGCATATACGAGCTCTGGTTCGACGAGAGTACCAATCTTCGTTTTCACTTCGAGTTGGACGAAGACCGCGCCAATTTCATGGCCATGCTGCGCGACTTCAAGGCGCCATCGCCAGGCTGAGCGGCCTTATACCAGCCTGCAAAAAACAGAACTTGTGGCCCTCATCCTTCGAGACGGTCCTTCGGACCTCCTCAGGA
>JAQBZY010000255.1 GCA_027620395.1 Pseudomonadota bacterium | reverse complement strand
GGTCGCGCCTGATCTTTACGTCGCGGTCGGCATTTCCGGTGCCATCCAGCACCTCGCCGGCATGAAAGACAGCAAGGTCATCGTCGCCATCAATAAGGATGAGGAAGCCCCGATTTTTCAGGTCGCCGACTATGGTTTGGTGGCCGATCTTTTCGAAGCAGTGCCGGCGCTGTCCGCCGAGCTTGAAAAATAACCTGAGGTTTTGTCGTAATTATGGATAAAATGGTCACTGACGCGTTCGATGGCGAGGAGAATGCCATGTCGATCCACATCAAGAAGATTGGCGTCATCGGCGCCGGCCAAATGGGTGCCGGGATCACGCACGTCTGTGCCGCCGCCGGCTTTACAGTCTATATGCTTGATGTCACCGACGAGGCCCTAGCCAAGGGTCTGGCAAAGATCGAAAGCGACATGAATCGCCGGATTTCCCGCCAGTCGATGACCGAGGCGCAGCGCGATCAATCGCTCAAGCGGATCACGACCGGCACCGATTACAAAGGCTTTTCCGATTGCGACATCGTCATCGAGGCGGCGAGCGAAGACGAAAGCGTCAAGAAGGCGATCCTGAAGACGCTTTGTCCGGTGTTGAAACCGAATGCCGTCGTCGCCTCCAACACGTCGTCGATTTCGATCACCCGCTTGGGCGCCCAAACCGACCGGCCCGGCAAGTTCCTTGGCATGCACTTCATGAATCCGGTGCCGCGCATGGAACTGGTCGAACTGATCCGCGGCATCGCCACCGACGAAGACACCTTCGAGACCATCCGCGACTTAACCCGCCGTCTTGGCAAGATTTCCGTCAATGCCGAGGATTTTCCGGCTTTCATCGTCAACCGCATCCTGTTGCCGATGATCAACGAGGCGGTTTACACGCTTTATGAAGGCGTCGGTTCGGTCGAGGCCATCGACACCGCGATGCGGCTCGGCACGCACCACCCGATGGGCCCGCTGGCGCTCGCCGATTTCATCGGCCTCGACACCTGCCTGGCGGTGATGCATGTGCTGCACGATGGTCTCGCCGACACCAAATACCGGCCGTGTCCGTTGCTGGTGAAATATGTCGAGGCCGGCTGGCTCGGTCGCAAGACCGGACGCGGGTTCTATGATTACTCGACCGATGTGCCGGTGCCGACCCGATAAGCGGGCGCCGGGTTGAATGGGAAAAGGCGGCACGCCGGCATGCCGCCTTTGTCGTCGGCGCAACATTTCGTCACATTCCAGAACCGTTTTTAACCAACCTGCAATATGCCGATGACATCAATCTGGCATCATCGTTAAGGGATTTCCCCCGGGGGCATTTTCGAAGGGACGCCATCCATGTCATCCGAGATGAGAAATTACGACTTCAGCCAGATATCGGTGCTGGTCGCCGAACACAACGACTATACGCGCCAAACATTGCGCAATATCCTGAAGACTTTCAATATCGGCACGGTCATCGAAAGCAACGATCTCGACGATGCCTGGGAGAGTTATCAACGCGCCAAGCCGGACCTGCTGTTCATCGACTGGGCGCCATCGTTCGATGGCATGGCGCTGCTCAGGAAAATTCGTCGCAACAAACAAAGCGTTAATCCGTTCATACCGATCATCGTCGTGACGGCCATGACCGAGGCCGAGTCAGTGTTGACGGCGCGCGATCTCGGCATGACTGAGTTCCTGGCTAAGCCGTTTTCCCCACGAATCATCTACAATCGGCTGCGCTCGATCGTCGAATCGCGGCGTGTCTTTGTCCGAACCGGGGAATTCTTTGGGCCCGACCGGCGTCGCCGCGACATTTCGGTCAGAAGTGACCGCCGCGACGCGACCAATGACAATCCCGAGACGGACAACCATCGAGACTCCGGCCGCTGATCGGTTGCCGGCCCCCCGCCGGCCCAGCCTTTTCGCTAGCTCCGGCGCAAGGTCTTGGCCGACATCGGCGTACGCGCCGTCGTCAAGGGGTTGGCCGCTCCCTTGGCCGGGCGGGACTGAGCTTCAGTGCAATTCGGCGCGGATTTTCTGCCGGAAGACGTCGATCGGGATAAGATTGCCCTTGATGCTGGCGTGCCAGAAGGTCCATCCGTTGCAGGCTGGCAAATTCTGGACATGCGCGCCGACTTTATGGATCGACCCTTGAAAGCCGTCGGTGATCAGCGTGCCGTCGGTGCGGATTCGGGCCGCATGCCGGCGGCGCTGATCGTAGAGCACGGTGCCGGCGGTCAGTAGACCGCGCTCGACCAGCCAGCCAAACGGAATTCGGGGTTCGTCGCGTTTCGAGGGCACGCTGATCAGCGCGTCTTCGGGCAGCCGCTCGGTGGTGGCGATTCGTTCCTTGGCAATATCCACGTACATTTCCTCGCGTTCGATGCCGATGAATGATCGGCCGAGTTTCTTGGCGACGGCGCCGGTCGTACCGGAGCCCATGAAGGGATCGAGCACGGTGTCGCCGATCTCGGTGGCGGCCATGATCACCCGATGCAACAGCGCTTCCGGTTTCTGCGTCGGGTGCGCCTTGCGCCCGGCGTCGTCCTTGAGCCGCTCCGGACCAGCGCAGATCGGGATCAGCCAGTCGGAGCGCATTTGCAAATCGTCGTTCAGGGTCTTCATGGCGTCGTAATTGAAGCGGTAGCGACTTTCCTTGCCCCGCGCGCACCAGATCAAGGTCTCGTGCGCGTTGGTGAAGCGCCGGCCGCGGAAGTTCGGCATCGGGTTCGATTTCCGCCACACAACGTCGTTGAGAATCCAATAACCCAGATCCTGCAAGGTGGTGCCGACCCGGAAGATATTATGATAACTGCCGATCACCCAAAGCGTGCCGTTTGGTTTCAAGACCCGCCTCGCCGCCGCGAGCCAGGCCCGGCTGAAGACATCGTATTCGGCGAAGTCGGCAAACCGGTCCCAGGCGTCGTCGACACCATCGACACGGCTCTGGTTTCCGGGCCGTGTCAGTTCGCCTGAGAGTTGCAGATTATAGGGTGGGTCGGCGAAAACCATGTCGACCGAGCTCTCCGGGAGCCCGTTCATGATCTCGACGCAGTCTCCGGAAAGAATGCGGTTTTCCCAGTTTTTCTTTGTCGCTCTGCCCATGGCCGGCATCCTGGTGAGCGCCGGACTCAGCGTCAAGAAGTAAATAGATTCAATATCTTATGCGTGATTCTTCGATCTAGATATGGGAGTCACCCGGAATCTCCCCGCAATATCTTGCGAATGGGCGCAAAGGACCGCCTGTGCACCGGCGTCGGTCCGAGCCGCGTCAGGGCGGCAATGTGTTCCGGCGTCCCGTAACCGGCGTTCCTGGCCCAACCGTAGCCCGGATAGTCGCGCGCAAGCGCCTGCATGATCCGGTCCCGGGTGACTTTAGCCACCACCGACGCGGCGGCGATCGACAGGCTTTTGGCGTCACCCCGGACCACGGTTCGCACCGGACAGGAAAGTTCCGGCGGCCGGTTGCCGTCGATAAGTGCGAAACCGGGCCGGCGCTTCAGATTGCCGATCGCAATCGCCATCGCCTTGAGCGTCGCACCCAGAATATTCAAGCGGTCTATTTCGTCGACATCGACGATACCGACGGCGGCATCGGCTTCAGCCGTGATGATATCGAACAGTCGCTCGCGAACCGCCGGCTTGAGCTTTTTCGAATCATCAAGGCCGGCCCACGTTGCAGCCGTGATCCTGGCCGGCAAAATCACCGCCGCCGCCACCACCGGTCCGGCCCATGGCCCCCGCCCAGCCTCGTCAACGCCACAGATGGCCGCGAACCCGTCGGCCCGAAGTGCCTGCTCAAGATCGAGATCAGGCATCCCGCGCCGCGACGACGTCCTTCGCCCGAGTTTTCTGCTCGGAGCCGGCGGCAGCATCGTCGGCGGTTGGCGTATCGACCCTGACCACGCGATCAACCTTGGCCTCGGCCGCGGCCCGTTCGCGCGCGCGACGGCGCCGCTTGCGTAACTGCGCCCGCCGGGCCAATAAAATTTGATAGCTGCCATA
>JAQBZY010000254.1 GCA_027620395.1 Pseudomonadota bacterium | reverse complement strand
CGGGTACTGTGTAGAGCGGGATTGTCGTCATATCGGTCTCCGTCCGCCAAATATCTGGATCATCAGCGGCTCAGTTCCGCTTCGAGCGCGCGGGCCAGTTCCTTGGTGGTCGCCTTGCCGCCGAGATCGGGGGTCTTCGGCCCATCGCCCTTCAACAGATTTTCGATGGCGCGTACCATGTCGGCGGCGGCTTCCGGATGGCCCAAATGATCCAGCATCATCGACGCACACCAGACCGTACCCAAGGGGTTGGCGACGCCCTTGCCGGCGATATCCGGCGCCGAGCCGTGCACCGGCTCGAACATCGACGGGAACTCGCGTTCGGGATTGATGTTGGCGCTGGGCGCAATGGCGATGGTGCCGGTGATGCCTGGCCCCAAGTCGGACAGGATATCGCCGAACAAATTCGAGCCGACGACGACATCAAACCAGTCGGGATTAGTGACGAATCGCGCCGCCAGAATGTCGATATGAAACTTGGCGGTTTTGATGTCTGGATAACCCTTCGAAACCTCCACGAACCGCTCGTCCCAATATGGCATCGAATGGATGATGCCGTTCGATTTGGTCGCCGACGTCACGTGCTTGCGGGGCCGCTTGGCCGCTAATTCGAACGCATAGCGCATGATCCGGTCGGTGCCGCGGCGGCTGAAGATTGCCTGCTGACAGACGAATTCGTGCTCGGTGCCTTGGAACATCCGGCCGCCGATTTCGGAATATTCGCCCTCGTTGTTTTCCCGGACGATCAGCATGTCAATATCGCCGGGCTTGCGGCCGGCCAGCGGCCCCGCCATCCCTTCGAACAAGCGCACCGGGCGGAGCGACACGTACTGCTGAAACTGCCGGCGGATCGGGATCAGCAATCCCCACAATGACACATGGTCCGGCACGCCCGGATAGCCGACGGCGCCCAACAGTACCGCATCGTGACTGCCGATGTCGTCCAAGCCTTCCTTCGGCATCATGGCGCCGGTCTTGTGAAAACGTTCGCAACTCCAATCCTTCTCGTCGAAGCTGAACCCGAGGTCGTGCTTGCGGGCGACGGCTTCGAGGATTTCGAGCGTCGGATGCACGACCTCCGAACCAATACCGTCACCCGGCACGACGGCGATCTTCATTCTGTTGCTGGCCATGTCGACGGTCTCTCCCTTTATGTCACGGTTCGGCGAGATGGATGTTGATCCGCCGGTTATGTTTTCCCTTGTTCTCGATCTTGCCGACGCGGAGCGGCCCGATCTCGGAGGTATTGGCGACGTGCGTGCCGCCGCAGGGTTGCAGATCGGCGCCGTCGATTTCCATCAGCCGGACCCGGCCGGAACCGCGTGGCGGCTTGACCGACATGGTGCGGACCAGATCCGGTTCCGCATCGAGCTCGGCGTTTGTGATCCAACGGTGCCGCATCGGCCTAGCCTCGGCGACGACACGGTTGAGCGCGGCTTCGATGGCCTCCTTGTCGAGATTAACGTCCTGCAGATCGAAATCGAGACGGCTTTTTTGGTCGCCGATCTGCCCGCCGGTGACACCGCCATCGACGACCGAGCACAAAATATGCAGCGCCGAATGCATCCGCATCAGCTTATGGCGGCGCTGCCAATCGATTGCCGCCGTCACCCTGTCACCGACGGCGAGCGGCGGCGCACCACCTTCCGGAACGTGCAGATGCTGGCCGGAGTCCCGGTCCATGACGGTGTCCTTGATCCGGACCTGACGCCCGTCGGCGGCCTCCAGCAGGCCGGTATCTCCCGGCTGCCCGCCGCCGGTGGCATAGAAGACGGTGCGGTCGAGTACGATCCCAGCCTCGCCGACGGCGGTCACGACAGCCTCGCAGGACTTGAGATAGGAATCTTCGCGGAAGAGTTCTTCGATCATCTATCTATCTCTCGGGAGTTTCCAATGGAACGATCAAGTTTTATATTTTAGGCTTCCGCGCCGCCCGGGCAACCCGTGCATTAGACGTACGGCGTGCCCCCGGAAAGCGCGATCCGGAACCGTTCCCGGTCCTGATTGCCGCCGGACAGAATCAGCCCGACCTTGCGGCCCGCCATCTTGTCTTTTTCTTTGAGCAGTGCCGCCAACGGCGCCGCCCCGGCGCCCTCGGCCAAGTTATGGGTATCGACAAAATACGCCCGCATGGCATCGGCGATCTCGTCTTCGGAAACGCGCACAATGCGATCCGCCCCGGCATTGATGATGGCGACGGAATCCGGATGCGGGCTGCGGCAGGCGACCCCGTCGGCGAACGTCGCCGCCGTATTGGTGGCGACCACTCGGCCGGCATCGAACGACAGCGCGTACGCGGGTGCATTTTCCGCGACGACGCCGACGATTCTGGTCTTGAGGCCGAGCGCATCACGGGCCGATATCAAGCCACAGATACCCGATCCCATCCCGATCGGCACATAAACCGTATCCAAATCGGTGGCGGCACCGAATAGCTCGAGCGCATAGGTGGCGACACCGGCCAGCAACCAAGGATGGAACACCGGCACCACGGTCAGTTTCTCGGCCTCGGCTCGGCGCATGCATTCTTCGTAGGATTCTTGAAAATCGGCGCCGTGTTCGACCAACTCGGCGCCGAAGGCCCGCATGGCGTCGTTCTTTTCCGGGTTGTTGCCATTCGGCACATAGACGATGGACTTGAGTCCGGCGGCAGCGGCGGCGCGGGCCACCGACTGGCCGTGATTGCCCCGCGTCGCGGTGATGACGCCGGGGCAGCCGGGCTCGGATTCCTTCAAACGCCGCATGAAGACGATGCCGCCGCGGATCTTGAAGGCGCCGGTCGGGGTGTGGTTCTCGTGTTTGACCAACACATCGGCGCCAGTGCGCTTGGCTAGAAGCGGCCAGCGGTGCGCCGGCGTCGGCGGCATTTCCGCATGCACGATCTGCATCGCCGCTTCGATATCGCCAAGCGAGACGGTTTTCATTTGAATTCCTTCCTCAACGACTGCGTTCGGCGCGGCTCGCCAGCACGACGCCGCCCAGCACCATGGCCGATGTCAGCGCTAAATTCCACGTTAGTCCTTCGCCCAACAGTACGACGGCGAAGGCGACGCCAACCAGCGGCTGGGCGAACTGCAACGGCGCAATCTTGACCACGCCGCCCCTGTTCAACGCCCAATACCAAGCGGCGTAGGCGAGGATGGTCGAGAACGCCACCAGATACGCGCTCGACGCCCATCCGGCCGGGCCGACTCGGCTCCAATCGACATCGGCGGCAAGCCAAATGAAGATCGGCACCTGCGTCAGGCCGGCAATGGCGACGCCCCAAAACGTCGTCGCCCAAGTGCCGATCACGGCGGCGACCCGGCTGCCGATCACATAGCCGACGCCGGAAATGACCACCGAGGCACCGACGATGAGATCGCCATTGAGAGTCGCCAAGCCGGCGCTGTCGCGGCCGCCGATCAGCAACGCCTCGCCGGCAAAAGCGAGACCGGCGCCGGCGAACCAGCCCGTGGACGGCATCCGTCTTTGCATGGCGGCGCCGAGCGCACCGGCGATCAACGGCATGATCGCCATCACCAGCGCCGCGTGCGCCGTCGACGTATGCGCGACGCCCAAGGCAAATAACACCGGGAAGCCGGCGAAAGCGGCAAATCCCGAACATAGCAGCGCCATCCATACCCTTGGCCCGGACGGCGGCCGCAGCCGCATTTTCCAAATGCAGGCCAGCGCCAAAGGTACCGCCACGACGCTTCGCAGAATGCCGGCCTCGATCGGTGGAATTTCCGCGACCTGAAACGACGTGATCGCCGGCGTGATACCCCAGACGAGGACCGAGAAGGCCGCGGCCGCGAATACGGTGGCTAGGGATCGGTCATCGGGCTGGGCAGCGGCCATCGGCCGATCAGAGCGTATCGGCGGCGTCCAATCAACGGCGCGATCAATGCCGTTCACGGCTGCCAGAAAGGCTTTTCCGATTCCGCCCGGGCGTCGGCGCGGCTGAGCCCGATATCGGCAAGCAGATGGTCGCCCATGTCGGCCA
>JAQBZY010000253.1 GCA_027620395.1 Pseudomonadota bacterium | reverse complement strand
CGGCGACATGGATGGGCCGAAATCCCGGAGCGCCACGGCGCGCGCGCGCATGGTGAATCCGAAATCGCCGAAGGTCTCGTAAAAGGTCAGGCCATGATAGGCCGGATCGGGCTCGGTCATGGTCGGGAAACCGGCACCCTTGGACCAATCGAAGCGTCCCGATTCGACGATGGCGCCGCCCATGGAGGTGCCGTGTCCCTGCATGAACTTGGTCGTCGAATGGCAGACAATATCGGCGCCCCACTCGAACGGCCGACAGAGATAGGGGGTCGCCATGGTGTTGTCGACGATCAAGGGAATGCCGGCGTCATGGGCGACTTTGGCGATCGCCTCGACGTCAAGAACGATGCCGCCTGGATTGGCCAGCACCTCGATGAAGATGGCCTTGGTCTTCGGCGTGATCGCGGCCTTGAAGTTCTCGGCTTTGGTCGGATCGACGAAATGGCAGGTCCAGCCGAGCCGCTTGAAGCTGATCCCGAACTGGGTGATCGAGCCGCCATAAAGATTGCGCGACGCGACGAATTCGTCGCCGGGGCTCAACAACGTGAAAAAGGTCAGGAACTGCGCCGCGTGGCCGGATGCCGCGCATACAGCGGCGCGGCCGCCTTCCAGCGCCGCAATCCGTTCTTCCAGCACTGAGACGGTCGGGTTGGTCAGGCGCGAATAGATGAAGCCGAAGGTCTGCAAGTTAAAAAGATCGGACGCGTGCTCGACATCGTCGAAAACATAGGCCGTGGTCTGATAAATCGGCGTCGCTCGGGCACCGGTCACCGGATCGGGCTGGGCGCCGGCATGGATGGTCTTGGTCGCGAAGCCGTATTCGGGCGGGGCGTTTTTGCGATCGCCGCTCATGCCTTTAGCTTCCGGCGCTTCGATGTGATGATACCGGAATTGACCCCGGCCCAGCCGAGTTCACCGAACAGCCGACCGTATTCAATCTTAGGGCAGCGGTCCATGACGACAATCAAGCCCGCCGCTTCGGCACGCTTGGCGGCATCCTCGTTGACCACGCCCAACTGCATCCAGATGACTTTGATCTTCTTTTCATCCTTGAGCTTGATCGCCTCGTCGACGAGCGGCCCGGCGGCCTCGGAATTTCGGAAAATATCGAGCATGTCGACCGGCGCCGGCACATCGGCCAACGTCCCGTAGGTCATTCGGCCCCAGATTTCCTTGCCGGCGTGGCCGGGGTTGATCGGATGCACCTGGTAGCCCTTGCCGAGCAGATATTTCATGGCGAAGTTCGATGGCCGGACCCAGTTCGGGCTGGCGCCGGCCATGGCGATGGTCCGGACCTGCTTGAGGATTTCCCCGATCAGACCATCGCTGTAGACCAGATCGCTCATCACTTGAGGCCAAGCGTCTTCCTGGCCTCGGCGACGGTGGCGACGGCACCGCCGAGCTGAATGACGATGTTGGCCGCCTTTTCCACCAACGCCGCGTTGGACGGCGCCATGACGCCTTTTTCGAGCCAGATATTGTCCTCGAGCCCGACCCGGACGTTGCCGCCGAGCAAGACGCCCGCCGCCACCATCGGGAACTGCTCGCGCGAGATGCCGAACGCCGACCACACGGCGCCATCGGGGAGCATGTCGCGCATCATCATCATGCTTTCGACTGTCGCCGGCGCACCATAGGAAATACCGAGACAAAGCTGGAAATAGGGCGGCGCGTCGATCAGGCCGTCGGCGATCATCTTCTTGGCCAGCACGATGTGGCCGGTGTCGAATACTTCGAGCTCCGGCTTGGCGCCGGCGGCGCGGGCCCGCTTGGCCATGATCGCCAGATGATCCGGGTGATTGAGGAACACATGCTGATTGAAATTCATGGTCGCGACGTCGAGCGAGCAGATTTCCGGCTTCATTTCCTCGATATGAACGACGCGAAGCTCCGGCTTGACCATGGTGCTGTCGGCGGACGCCTTGCCCGGGTCTTCGGCGGATGGAATGTAGCGCGCACCGGGGCCGGTGGTCAGGTTGATGATCACATCGGTGCCGCTGTCCCGGATCCGTTCGGTGGTTTCCTTATACAGCGCCGGGTCCATGCTCGGCTTGGTGGTTTCCGGATCGCGGACATGGATGTGGACGATGGCGGCGCCGGCCTTGGCGGCGTCGATGGCGGAGGCGGCGATTTGCGCCGGTGTCACAGGAACGGCCGAATTCTTGCCGGGTGTCGGCGCCGAGCCGGTGACGGCGCAGGAAATAATCGTGGGCATGGGCGTTATCGATCCGACCAGTTGGGGAGGGGCTTCTTGTCGAGAAACGCGTCGATGGCGTCCTGGGTTTCCGTGGACTGCATGTTGCACGATATCATCTCGGCGGCACGCTCGTAGGCGGCGCCGATGCCTTCCTCGATCTGCGTGTAGAACAGCTCCTTGCCGATGGCGATGCCGTGCGGACTTTTGCCGGCAATCTTGGCCGCCAACTCGGCGACGGCTTGGTCCAAGTCCTCGGCCGGCACGGCGCGGTTGATCAGGCCCAACGCCTGCGCCTTCTCGGCCGAGATCAGATCGCCGGTGAGCAACAGTTCCATCGCCTGCTTGCGGCCGAGGTTACGGGTGATCGGCACCGTTGGCGTCGAGCAGAACAACCCGATGTTGATCCCGGATGCGCCGAATTTGGCATGGTTGGCGGCGATGGCGAGATCACACTGCGCCACCAATTGGCAGCCGGCGGCGGCGGCGACGCCCTGCACCTTGGCGATCACCGGTTGCGGCAACTGGATGATCTTCAGCATGTTCTCGTTGCAGAGATTGAACAGTGCGCGCATCGCCGGCTCGGACGGATCATCCCGCATTTCCTGGAGATCGTGCCCGGCGCAAAACGCCTTGCCGGCGCCGGTGACGACGACGACGCGGACAGATTTATCGTCGGCGATGGCGTCGAGGTGCGCCTTCAATTCGAGCATCAGGGGAGTGGACAGGGTGTTGAAGTGCGCCGGCCGATTAAGCGTCAGCGTCGCGACATTGTCCTTGTCGGACCTGAGCACCAGGGGCTCGTTCGTGGTATCTGCGGTCGATGGGGGCATGACAAACTCTCCAGCACGGATTGTCCTAAGCCGGCCCGCCGATGACAAGCGAGCAATCGGCTGTCGGCATTATTGACGTTAACGTAAACGTTAACTATCGTCGCTGTCCACGTTCAATCCCAATGCAGGGCCGCCCGCATGCCGCAAATCACCGTCGAGGCGTTCAATCGGATCGTCGAAGATGAGCTTCCCTGGGCCCATGAACTCGGCGTCGCCGCGACCCGGATCGAGCCGGGGCGGGCGACACTGAGCATTCCCTTCGACGAAAAAATGCTGCGTCCGGGCGGCACCATGTCCGGTCCGACCATGATGATGTTGGCCGACGCTTGCATGTACGCCGTGCTGTTGTCCGAAATCGGTCAGGTCAAGCTGGCGGTGACGACCAATCTCAATATCAATTTCCTGATGAAGCCGGGGCCGGTCGATTTGATCGCCGAGGGCAGTATCCTCAAGCTCGGCAAACGGCTGGCGGTGATGGCCGTTGATTTGCATTCAAAGGGCTCCCTTGATCTCGTGGCGCACGCCACCGGCACCTATTCGATCCCACCCCGTTAGGGCCGTTGGGGCGAAGCACGGAGACAGCAAGGCATGAGTTGCGGTAATATAATACCGTATTCCTAACTTTCGGATTTATTAGGGTTTTTTACGGCTTTTTCCGGTTGACTTCGGAAGATTTGCTGCGATATTCCGCCGGTTCGCGCCGCCCAGGTTGTTCCCGGGGGTGCCCGGTTTAAAGATTAGGAAGCGGAATTCCAGATGAAAACGACAGTCTCCGCCAAAAAGGGAGAGACCCAGCGCAAGTGGTACGTGGTCGATGCCGACGGCCTGGTGCTTGGCCGGCTCGCCACCGTCGTCGCCATGCGGCTTCGCGGCAAACACAAGACGCTGTTCACGCCGCACATTGATTGCGGTGACGATATTATCATCATCAACGCCGAGAAGATCCACCTCACCGGCCGCAAGATGCAG
>JAQBZY010000252.1 GCA_027620395.1 Pseudomonadota bacterium | reverse complement strand
CGCCCATTTTGGCCAGCCCGACCAACGTCCGGGGCAGACGGTAGCGGCGGCGCTCGGCCAAATGCCCGGCCAACGTCAGGACTTCCATGCCGTCGCGTTCCGAGAGGTGCGCCAGCAAATGCTCCTGCTCGGCCGGATCGAGTAACGCGTGCCCGGCGATGTCGTTGATGGCGTTGGCGCGGAGCCGGTCGAGACGGGCCTTGATCCCCTCACCGCCCTTCAAACCCTTGGCCAACGTCACCATGGTCGCCTCGCCGACGGCGTTGGTCGCGAACGGCGCGTAGGCCGAAAATGGATCGTCGATCAGCGTCACCGCCTGACGGCCGGGAACCGGCGGCGCGACCTCGGCGGCATCGGCACGGATCATCCGAAGCTGCGCCCAAAGCGCCTGATGGCGGCGGATGATCAGCGGCCAGTCATAGGTCTCGCGGGCCCGCTTTCTAGCCGCCTCGCCCATGGAACGGCGGCGCTCGGGGTTCCCTGCCAGCGCCTCGAACGCCTCGGCGGCAGCTCTGAGATCGAGTGCCGTCATCTGACTCAAAGTCCCGCTCATGAAAGTGTCGGCGCGACCTTCGTCACCGCCGGCAATTTGGATTTCCGGCGCCAACGCCAGATCGCCGCCGCTTTCGGCGAGCGGAAGCCAACTCGGGATCAGGTATCCTTCCTGACCGGCGCGCACCACGTCGCGGTTGGCGCCCCAATCGCTGGCGACGACCGGAAGCCCGGCCGCCATCGCCTCGCAAAGCTCGGTATCGAGGCCGTGCCGGACCGAGTCGTCGAAGGCGGCGTAAGCATCGGCTGCGAACCACACCCGTTCGCGGATATCTGCTTCGCGGCCATCGAGGAAAATGGCGTTGATCGCCGGCGCATAGTCGCGGACGGCGTTGCGGTAGGCCCGCTCGATCCGCTCGGTCTGGAACCAGCCGGCCTGTAGAAGATGAATTCGGACGCCGGTCCGCCGGGCCGCCGCCTCGAGCGCAAGATACAGCGGCGTCGGGTGCGCCCGTTCGTGGAACGCGAAGTTGCCGGTGCTCAGCACACAAAGATCGTCGTCGCGGATGCCGAGCCGGCGCCGGACGCCGGACCGCATCACCCGGCTGTCGGCGGTGTCGGCATATTTCGACGTTTCGATGCCGGGCGGAATGACGAAATGCAGGCCATCCGGCTTAGGGTTGCCGCCAAAACGGTAGGCCAGATAGGCCGCATGTTGTTCGAGTAACCGTTCCGCCGCCGCCTTGACCGTCTTCGATGGAAAGATCAGCGCGTCCCATGGCTGCAACGGCGCCACCAACAACTCGCCCAAGGCCCGGTGCGTGGCGCCGGCACCCAAATCCGTGATTTCGCCGACAATCGAATAACGCCGCTGGCCAAGCGTGCGGCGCCGCCATGCCAAGGGCGCCACTGCCGGATCGGCGATCCTGAGCACCGGCGCCGGCGCAAACCCCTTGGCACTGCCCGGCGCCACGAAATGGCACGGCCTGGCACGCTGGTCGGCCTTGGCGATGCGGCCGACGAAATCGTCGTAGTCGGCGGAATCCTGCGATTGACAGTAAAAGGCGTCAACGCCCGAGTGCTTGATGAACGCGCCTAGGAACGAACCGGCCGGGCGGGCCTGGGTATCGGCATCCCGACGGTAAAAATGGACTGCGTTCTCGGGCCCGCCGGCATTATCGCTCATTGCCGCTCAGAACAAGTGCTGGCCGCCGGTCACCCAGATTTCGGTGCCGGTGACGTATTTGGAATCGTCCGAGCAAAGATAGAATATGGTGCCGGCAACGTCACCCGGCGTCCCCATCCGTTGCAACGGTATGCGCGGGATCAGCATCTCGTATTCCGGCCCAACCATTTCGGTCTCGATCTCGCCCGGCGCCACGGCATTGACGCGCACACCCAACTCGGCGAATTCGTTGGCCATTTCACGGGTCAGGCTGGAAAGCGCCGCCTTGGAAATCGAATAGGCCGAGCCGGCGAACGGATGAATGAAGTGCCCGGCAATCGAGGTCACATTGACGATGGCGCCCTGGCCCCGATGCAGCGCCGCGGCGAAGCCCCGGGAAAGCTTCAACGGCGCGAAAAAATTAAGCTCGAAAACATCGTGCCAGGCGTCGAGATCGCCATTGAGAACGCCGAGCCGTTCCTTGTAGGGCGTCTTCGGCGACATCCCGGCATTGTTGACGAGGCCGTGCAGCGGCCCGTCCCCCAACACCTCATTCGCCTCGCGGATGAAATTGGCGACACTCGCGTCGTCGCCGAGATCGGTCGGGATGTGGCAAGTCCAGTTCGGATCGCGTTTGCATTCGGCCGGCGTATCGTCCCTGGAGCAGGTGATGATGCTCCAGCCACGCTCGAGAAACATGCGCGCCGTGTGATGCCCGATGCCGCGGCTGGCGCCGGTAATAATGATTGATTTGCGCTCGCTGCTGGTTCCCATGCCGGCAAGGTATCGGAAAGCCGCCAACCTTTCCAGGGTTGGGCGGAGCTTCCCCTCTCGTCACCTCGGACTTGAACTCGGATGGCTATCGCCGTTCAATGCCGGGCATGTGGATCCGGCCATGTGCTCGCGTTTCGAACTGAATGTGACACCCAGGGATCTGGCGTCGGCGCTGTCGCTCATCCATGTGCCGGCGCTGCCGAACCGGGCCGAGGTGCGGCCAACGGACACTGCGCTGATCGTCAAGGCGGACGGCGACCCGGCGGTTGTATTGGCGCCTTGGGGCTTCATCGTCGATTGGTCGAAAGGCCCGATGATCAACGCCCGGTCCGAGACTCTGGATCAAAAGCCGACTTTCAGTCCGCACTTGGAGAACCGCTGCATCGTGCCGGCCAGCGCTTATTTCGAATGGCGAATCGACGAACAGGGCCGGAAGCTCAAGAACCGCATTCATTGCCCAGACCAGCCGGTCATGACCTTCGCCGGTTTATTCGATGGCCAGCGATTTACCATCGTCACCTGCCAGCCGGCGGCCTCGATCAGTCATGTCCACGACCGGATGCCGGTGATTCTGGACGAGGACGCTAGGAGCCGCTGGCTCGACCCGGCTGCGGGTTTTAAGGATGTCCGCCAACTGCTAGCTCCGTTCGCTGGCTCCCTTGCCGCCGACGAGGCGACACCGCCAGCACCGCCGCAAGGCGATCTTTTCGGCTGAGCCGGCCGGCTGGCCGCAACCTCTTGCCCAGCAAGACCCGGATGCGTAGACTGCGGCCCCTTTCGACCCCGATTGCAAAGGCAGGCCCGGCATGGCCAAGGAAAAGCAGGCCACCGACACCGCCGTTCCGGCGGATATCAAGAAGTTGAGCTTCGAAGCCGCCTTGGCCGAGCTTGAGGAGATCGTGCACGAGTTGGAAACCGGCGAAGGCGATCTCGACAAATCAATCGGCCAATACACCCGGGGCGTCCATCTCAGAATGCACTGCGAAGCCAAACTCAAGGAGGCCGAGGCCAGGATCGAAAAGATCACCATCGGCGCCGGCGGAGCGGTGACCACCGAACCCCTGGACGACGCCTGAACGGAGCCCCCTTGCATGTCTGAATTGGAAGCGGCGCTCAAGCAATGCGCCGAGCGCGTCGAGGACAATCTCGACATGATCCTCAAGGCCAGCGATGGTCCCGAAGCCCGGGTCATCGAGGCCATGCGCTATAGCGTCTTGGGCGGTGGCAAGCGGGTGCGGCCATTTTTGGTTACCCAGTCGGCGGCTCTGTTCGGCGTTGGTGAAAGCCGCGCCTACCGGGCCGCGGCGGCCATCGAGATGGTGCACTGCTATTCCCTGGTCCATGACGATCTGCCGGCCATGGACGACGACGATCTCAGGCGCGGCCGTCCGACTTGCCACAAGCAGTTCGACGAGGCGACGGCAATCCTGGCCGGCGATGCACTTCTGACCAAGGCCTTCGAAGTGCTGGCGGCGACGGAAACGCACGACAATCCAGCGATCAGGGCCGATCTTTGTTTAGCCCTGGCCAAGGCGTCCGGCGATGCCGGCATGGTCGGCGGCCAGATGCTCGATCTGGTGGCC
>JAQBZY010000251.1 GCA_027620395.1 Pseudomonadota bacterium | reverse complement strand
CAGGCGGTCGAATGTGTTGAACGTCAAATTGGCCGAGACGGTTTCGCCGTAATGCTCGTGATAGGCCCGCCACAATTCCAGCCACGCGTCCTTGTCGTCGCGGTCGAGCGGTCGGAAGGTCAAGTTCATGCCAGCGGTTGTCATCTCATTACATATGAATGACGCGGCCGTAGGCGTCGAGCACCGACTCGTGCATCATTTCCGACAGCGTCGGGTGCGGGAAGACGGTATGCATCAGGTCTTCTTCGGTGGTCTCGAGATTCATGGCGACAACGAAGCCCTGGATTAGTTCCGTCACCTCGGCGCCGACCATGTGCGCACCCAGCAATTGCCCGGTTTTCTTGTCGAACACGGTCTTGACCAGGCCCTGATCCTGGCCCAAGGCGATGGCCTTGCCGTTGCCGAGGAATTGGAAGCGGCCGACCTTGACCTCGTGCCCGGCGGCCTTGGCCTTGGCTTCCGTCAAGCCGACCGAGGCCACCTGCGGATGGCAATAGGTGCAACCCGGAATTTTCAACTTGTCCATCGGATGGGTGTGCAGGCCGGCAATGGTCTCGATGCAAATGACGCCCTCGTGCTCGGCCTTGTGCGCCAGCATCGGTGGCCCGGCGACATCGCCGATGGCGTAAATCCCCTTCTCCGCCGTCCGCAGGTATTCGTCGACGACGATGCAGCCGCGGTCGGTTTTGACCTTGGTGGTTTCGAGGCCGATGCCTTCGATGTTGCCCTGCACGCCGACCGCCGAGATGATCCGTTCGACGTTGAGTTCGGTCTTCTTGCCCTTGCCGTCCTCGATGGTCGCGGTCACGTTGTCGGCGCCCTTCTTGACGCCGGTAACTTTGGCTTCGGTGATGATCTTGAGGCCGAGCTTTTCCATCTGCTTGCGGGCGAAAATAGAGATTTCCTCGTCCTCGATCGGCATGATGGTCTTCATCACCTCGACCACGGTGACGTCGCAGCCGAGCGCCTGATAGAAGCTGGCGAACTCAATGCCGATGGCGCCGGATCCGATTACCAGCATGCTTTTCGGCATTTTGTCGGGCACCAGGGCGTCGAAGTAGGTCCAGATCAGTTTCTTGTCGGGCTCGATACCGGGAAGTGCTCGCGGCCGGGCACCGGTGGCGATGATGATGTGCGGCGCGGTCATGGATGACGGCGCCTTGCCGTCCTTGCCAGTGACATCGACCTTGCCCGGCCCGTTCAGCTTCGCCGTACCGTCGATGACGGTGACCTTGTTCTTTTTCAAAAGATGCCCGACGCCGCCGTTGAGGCGTTTCGAAACGCCGCGCGAACGCTCGACCACGGCCTTGAGATCGAACGAAACGTTATCCGCCGACAGCCCGTAGTCCTTGGCGTGTTTCATGTAGTGATAAATTTCTGCCGTCCGCAGCAACGCCTTGGTCGGAATGCAGCCCCAGTTCAAGCAGATGCCGCCCAGGTGCTGCTTTTCAATGACGCAGGCCTTGAGGCCCAGTTGCGCGGCGCGGATTGCGGTCACGTAACCGCCCGGGCCGGCGCCGATGATGATGACGTCGAATTTGCTGTCGGCCATGCTATTCCTTTTTGAGTTTTTCCTCCATCAGGGCGGCGAATTTAACCCAAGACAACCTGACTGTATTCCTATAGTTGCCTTTAGGGCGCCATTCGATAGCACCCTTGCGGATAGTCAGGTCTCCTAGAACAGCATTGTCCTTCTTGACATTGAAAATCACATCTCCGCCTAAAAGTTTTGAAACGTCTGCATCCATTGTTACTTCATGTGCCATCGGCCTTTCCCTTCAGTGTTTGAAAAAAAGAAAATATTCACCCGATGGTAGATTAGCGCCACTAGAGCATAAGTTGCAGCGGCTCTTCCAGAATCGCCTTCAATTCCTTGGCGAAGGCGGCCGCCGCGGCGCCGTCGATACAGCGGTGATCGACGGCCAGCGTCAGGCTCATCACATTGGCGATGGCGATGGCCCCGTTCTTGACCACGGCGCGTTGCTCGCCGGCGCCGACCGAAAGAATGCCGCCCTGCGGCGGGTTGATGATCGAGTTGAAGGACTTGACCCCGAACATCCCCAAATTCGAGATCGTGAAGGTGCCGCCCTGGAATTCCTCGGGCGCCAGCTTGCCGTCCCGGGCCTTGGCCGCCAGAGACTTGGCTTCTTCGGAGATATTGGCCAGGCCCTTGTTGCCGGCGTCCTTGATGATTGGCGTGATCAAACCGCCTTCGATGGCGACGGCCATGGAAATGTCGGCGCGCTTGAATCGGAGGATCGCCGTGTCGGTATAGGACGCGTTGCAGGCCGGTATCCGCTTCAACGTCAGCGCCACCGCCTTGATGACGAAGTCGTTGACGGAGATTTTGTAGTCCGCGCCGTCGCGGCCGTTCAGTTTCGAACGCAACTTCAACAGCTCATCGATTTCCACGTCGATCGACACATTGAAGTGTGGAATGTCGCGCGCCGACGCCGTCAGACGGGATGCGATGATCTTGCGCATCGAGGAATGGGGCACTTCCTCGTAGTCGGGCAGCAGCGATAACATGCCGGTATCGATGCCCACTGGCAGAGCTGCCGGCGCGCTGGCTGTCGCCGGTGCGCGAGACGGAGCCGTTTTCGCAAGCGCCTTGCCGGTGCCGCTGGCGGAGGCCTGTTCGACGTCGCGCATGACGATCCGGCCGTGCGGACCGCTGCCGGCGATGGCGGCGATGTCGATGCCCTTGTCGGCGGCGATGCGCCGCGCCAGTGGGCTAGCGAACACGCGGTTGCCGGAAGCGGCCTGAGAGACGGCATCGGCCGCCGCCGGTTTCGGGGCCGCGGCTGAGGTAACTGCTGGTGCCGGTGCTGGCGCGGCTGTCGAAGCCGGCGCGGCGGCCTTCGGCGCGGCCGAAATCGCCGACGCGTCCTCACCGTCGATTAGAATGATCGCTATCGGCGTGTTGACGGCGACCCCGTCAGTGCCCTCGGCGACCAGGATTTTGCCGATGACCCCTTCGTCGACGGCTTCGACTTCCATGGTCGCCTTGTCGGTCTCGATTTCGGCCAGCACGTCGCCGCTTTCAACGCTGTCACCTTCCTTGACCGCCCACTTGGTGAGCTTGCCTTCGGTCATCGTCGGCGACAGCGCCGGCATCAGGACTTGTATCGGCATGGCGCGGCCTCCCTCAGGCGTAGCAGACGGATTTCGCCGCCTCGACGACGTTGTGCGCCTTTGGCAGCGCCATCGCTTCCAAATTCGCGGCGTATGGCATCGGCACGTCGAGACCGGCGACGCGGACCGGCGGTGCGTCCAGATAGTCGAACGCATGTTCGACGGCGAGGGCGGAAATTTCGGCGCCGATGCCGCAAGTCGGCCAGCCTTCGCCGACGCTGACCAGACGGTTGGTCTTCTTGACCGAGGCGACGATGGTCTCGACGTCGAGCGGGCGCAGCGTGCGCAGGTCGATGACTTCCGCATCGATACCCTCTGCCGCCAGCGTTTCGGCGGCTTCGAGGGCGAGGCCAACGCCGATCGAATAGGCGACCAGGGTAACATCGCTGCCGGCCCGCTCGATCTTGGCCTTGCCGATCGGCACCGTGAAATCCGGATCGGTCGGCGCCTCGAAGCTCTGGCCGTACAGCATTTCGTTTTCCAGGAACACCACCGGGTTGGGGCTACGGATCGCCGATTTCAGCATCCCCTTGGCGTCTTCCGCCGACCACGGCGCCATCACGATTAGGCCCGGACAGTTGGCGTACCACGATGCGAAGCACTGCGAATGCTGGGCACCGACCCGTGACGCGGCGCCGTTCGGGCCCCGGAACACGACCGGACAACCCATCTGACCGCCAGACATATAGAGTGTCTTTGCCGCCGAGTTGATGATGTGGTCGATGGCCTGCATGGCGAAGTTGAAGGTCATGAATTCGACGATCGGTTTCTGGCCGTGAAACGCCGCGCCGACGGCCAGGCCGGCGAAACCGTTTTCGGTGATCGGCGTGTCGATGACACGGCGCTCGCCGAACTCGTCGAGAAGCCCTTGCGATATCTTGTA
>JAQBZY010000250.1 GCA_027620395.1 Pseudomonadota bacterium | reverse complement strand
CGGCGTCATCTGGTACATGCACGGCGGGCCACTGTATGCCTTCTTGGCCGGCTTCGTGGTGGTGCTGGTCGTGATGTACAACTGGTGGAAGGACGTGGTCGTGGAAGCCAATGGCGGCATCGATCACACCGCCGAGGTGCAGCACGGGCTCCGGATGGGTATGCTGTTGTTCATCGTCTCCGAGGTGATGTTCTTCTTCGCCTTCTTCTGGGCTTACTTCGCCAACACCGTGCCGGCGATCAGCCGGGTCGCGCACGCTGTATGGCCGCCGGAAGGCATCGTGCCGTTGCCAGCGTGGGACATTCCGTTTCTCAACACGCTAATCCTGCTCTCGTCTGGTGTCACCGTCACCTATGCGCACCACGCGCTTCGGCTCGGTGATCACAAGCGCTGCGCGTCCGGCCTGTTGCTGACGATTTTGCTCGGCGCCACCTTCACCGGCTTCCAGGCCTACGAGTACATTCATGCATCCTTCAAGTTCACGGATGGCATCTATTCCTCGACGTTCTATCTGGCGACCGGATTCCATGGCTTCCATGTGCTGGTCGGCACGATCTTTCTGATCGTCTGTTATTTCCGTACTTTGAAGGGGCACTTCACGGCCGAACAGCACGTCGGCTTCGAGGCTGCCGCTTGGTATTGGCACTTCGTCGACGTGGTATGGCTGTTTCTGTTCTGCAGCATTTACTGGTGGGGCTCCTAAGGTGCCGCATTACCGGTCACTGATGCCGGCTGGTGAGTGATTCCATAGAACCCACCCGGTCGGTCGGGCAAACTATCGGCTTAGGCTTCGCCGGGAAATGCCCGCGGTGCGGCGAGGGTGCCATCTTTGCGAGTTATCTCAAGGTCGCGGACCGGTGCACGGTCTGCGGCCTTGGTTTTTCCGGGCATGATTCCGGCGATGGTGCGGTGGTCCCGGCGCTTTTGGTGCTGGGCGCGGTCATTGTCGGGGTGGCGCTGTATGTCGAGTTCAACTTCGAGCCGCCGGTGTGGGTGCATATGGCGATCTGGGGGCCGCTCACGGTGCTCTCAACCATGGGGATGCTTCCCCGGCTCAAGGGAATCGGCATAGCGTTGCAGCACCGATTCCGTTCGACTGAGGAAGAGACACCCCTCGGCGGCACCTGAGACGGCTGTTCAGAGTGCGCCCAACCACGACCACCAGAGATAATTGAGCGGCACCAGCACGGCGATCGAAACCGCGGCCAGCGATAGCGTCATCTTGGCGCCGTCCTTGAACCGGACGCCGGCCAATTGCATGGCGACGATTACCGGCGGCACTTGATAGGGCAATAAGACCGTGCTGTAACCGATCACCTGGGTCATCAGCACCGTCTTCAAGGGGATTCCCGAGGCGGCCGCCAGATCGGCGGCCAAGGGACCGACGACGGCCGGCACGCTCGGCGCCGTCGAGGCCATGTTTACGGCCATTCCAAGTCCGATCAATGACAAGAACGACGTGAACGGTGCCGCCGGGTCGAGCGGCAATAGCCGCAGCATCCATTCCCCCATCAACTGGCCGGCGCCGGTTTCGACCAGAACCGTGCCCAGACTCAAAATGCCGCCGATGTAAATCACGGACGGGAAATTGACTTTGGTCTTGAAGTCCTTCTGGTCGACGAGTGCGATCCCTGGCGATAGGCACGCCACCGCCGCCGCCAGCGCGATCCAGGCCGGCGAGATATGGTGCAGGAAGTCGGTCATCCAAAGCCCCAACGTGACGGCGAGGACAATCGATAGGCGCTTGGCATCGGCGTTCAAGGGCGCTGCCGCCGCTGACGTCGGCGGACTATCCTTGCTGGCGCCGGGGAACAGCACCAACACCAGAACAATGATCAGGATCATCTTGCCGATGCCATTGAACGGCATATGCAGCAACATGTAGCTGCCGTAAGTAAAGTGGACGTCGAATAGGTTCTCGGAAACGCCGATCAAAACCATGTTGGGCACATTGGCCGGCAGGATCGCGGTCGACGGCATCCAGGTGCCACAGGCCGCCGCCAGCGCCAACCCCGAACGCTCCGGCGCGTCGGCCTTGTATCCAAGCGCATCGGCCATGGCGATCACGATCGGCATCAACAAAACCACCCGGCCCATGGTCGAGGGCATGACAAAGGCGAGCGCGATGCCGACCAACGCCAACCCCGCGACCAGCTTCGGATAGCTGCCGCCGAGCCGGCCCGTAATGGCGGTGGCGATCCTTGCGCCGAGTCCGGTCTTCTCGACCGCGACACCGAGAACCAGGCCGCCGAAAACCAGCCACAGCGCCGTCGAATGAAATCCCGAAAAGACCGCCGGCGCTGGCGCGACATGAAAGATCATGGCCAAGGTGAAAAACGCGATTGCGGTCAGAAATTCAGGAACCGCCGCCGTCGCATACAGCCCGACCGCGAACAGTGAAATCCCGAACCCCCTGAAAGCCGCCGCCGGCACGCCTTCCGGCGCCGGAATAACGAACAGCGCCGCCGCCGCCAGCGTTGTCATCACGGCGACCAAGCGGGATGTCGTCCAGACAGGATGGCTATCGGCGGGCGGCATGGGGCCGTTATAGCCGAGCCCTCCCGGGCGGCCAACCGGAACATTGTGGCCGGAATAGACGCATTGCCGGCGCCATTGTGCTATGCTCCGCCAAAAGAACGAGGGGACGACAACGGCCGACCGAGAGCCGCCGCCGAGCACGGACACCGCCGCCGGAACGCAGTCCGATGCGATTGCCGAATTCACCGAGCGGACGCAACGGATCATGACCGCTTTTCTTGCCCGCCAGCAAACCGGCGAAAACTATCAAGTCGCCGATCCAATGCAGATCGGACAGTTATTTTTCGATGTGACGGTCCGGATGCTGTCGGACCCGGCCAAATTCGCCGAAAGCCAGGCCAAACTGATCCAGGGCTATGCCGACATCTGGCAGCAGGCGGCGAAACGCCTGCAAGGCGGGCCGGCTTCGCCGGTCATCGAGCCGGCCAAGGACGACAAGCGGTTCAAGGATGACGCCTGGAACGAGGATGTTGTCTTCGACACCATCAAGCAATCTTACCTGATGACCTCCAAGTGGCTCGGCGATGCCGTCGGTGCCGTCGATGGGCTCGATCCGAAAACCAAGGAACAAGCCGCGTTCTATACCCGGCAATGGATCGACGCCATGTCACCGGCAAATTTCGCCGCCACCAATCCGAAGGTTCTAAAACGGACCATCGAAACCAAGGGCGAAAATCTGCTCAAGGGGCTCGACCATCTGCTCGGCGATCTCGAACGCGGCAAGGGTGATCTCCGGATTTCCATGACCGATGCGTCGGCCTTCAGGCTCGGTGAGAACATCGCCACCACGCCCGGCAAGATCGTCTTTCAGAACGATCTGATGCAATTGATCCAATACGCGCCGTCGACGGAGACTGTCGCCCGCCGGCCGCTGTTGATCGTGCCGCCCTGGATCAACAAGTATTACATTCTCGATCTACAGCCGAAGAACTCGTTCATCAAATGGGCCGTCGATCAGGGGTTGACGGTGTTCGTCGTCTCCTGGGTCAATCCGGATGGGCGCCACCGCGACAAGGGGTTCGAGGACTATATGCTCGAAGGCCCGTTAGCGGCACTCAACGCTATCGAGGCCGCGACCGGCGAGAGTGACGTCAACATCGTCGGCTATTGCATTGGCGGCACGCTGACGGCGTGCACGCTGGCCTACATGAAGGCCGCGGGCGATAAACGGGCCGTCTCGGCGACGTTTCTGACCACGATGGTCGACTTCGCCGATCCGGGCGAGCTTGGCGTCTTCATCGACGAGCCACAGCTCGAACGCTTGGAAACGCACATGCGCCAGCACGGATATCTCGACGGCCAGCATATGTCGCAGGTATTCAACATGCTGCGCGAGAACGATTTGATCTGGTCGTTCGTCATCAACAATTACCTGATGGGCCGCGAGCCGATGGCGTTCGATCTTTTATATTGGAACGCCGATAGCACCCGGATGCCAGCGATGATGCATGCCTTCTTTCTCCGAAAAATGTATCTCGAGAA
>JAQBZY010000249.1 GCA_027620395.1 Pseudomonadota bacterium | reverse complement strand
ATAAAACCCGCCTATTCCTCGTAATTGAGGAGCTTCAGCAGTTCCCCCGATTGGCGGTGAAACCGCTTCGCGGCATCGGGATCGAAGCGCTTCCGCCAGACGCCGGGATCGATATCCAATGGCGCGATCTGATTGGCGCGGCGGATCGCCGCCTGAACGTGATCCTCGCGGTCCTCGACGTTGCAAAAGCGGAACATGCGCCTGACGAAGGGCGCCGGTTCCTCGACCAAATCCTCGACCCTGATCTGGTAATAGTGGGTCCGGTGCATGCGCCCGTAGCGCCGGGCAGTGCCGACGGCGCGACTCCAATTCTTGGCGAAAGTCTCGGCGAAATCGGCGAAGCTCGGATAGCGGCGCGGGAATTCACCCTTCGAGATTCCCATATTGAAGTCCCACGCCGAGGACGCTTCGTCGCGGCCGTCCCTGACCACGTGCACGACCCGCATTTCCGGAAACAGCCGGACCAGAAGATCCAAGGATAATACGTGCTCGGGCGTTTTCTCGCCGATGCAGGTAACATCCTTGTCCTGAACCCATCGCCTGATCATCAATGCGATCGCGGTCCGGAGCAGGTGATCCATGTCCTCAAAAGTAAATCCCGCCGCATTGCCGGGCAGTCCCGCCAATTGCATCCGGTTGCCGATCCGTTCGGCGTCCTGGTTATAGGTGTCGATCAGCTTGGCCAGACCCGGAAACAGTCCGTCCGAGAAATGCCCCTCGCCCTTGCAACAGACCTTGGGATGCGCGTCCAGGCACTGCTGCACCCATGACGTGCCCCAACGCGTCGCGCCAACCACGAAAACGATGTCCTTTTCGAGGAGTTGGCCCAGCTGGGCGTGGACCGCCTTGAATTCTTCCATGCGCCGAACGAGCCATTGCCAAGGGAGGCGCCGCCAAGCCGGCACCATCCACATCGTGGCGCCGCCGAATCGGCGCCTTGCCGCAGCATAGCGCAACCGGGCCGGCATCGCCACGAATCCGCGCCTAGCCAGGGCTCGGCGGGAAAGCTTGCGGTTTCGCCTGAGCTCGACCTATATTGCCGGCCCATGGACAATGCCGAGCGGCTTTTCGAGTTTCCGCACCGCCATCTCCTCGGGATCGAGGGCCTCACTCCCGTTGAAATCACCGCCCTGCTCGACCATTCCGAGACCTACGTCGAACAGAACCGCCAGACCAATAAAAAGAAGTCTGTGCTGAGCGGCCGCACCATCATCAACCTGTTTTACGAGGATTCGACCCGGACCCGGACCTCGTTCGAGCTGGCCGGCAAGCGCCTAGGCGGCGACGTCATCAACATGTCGGTATCTACTAGCTCGGTCAAAAAGGGCGAGACCCTGATCGACACGGCGATGACCCTGAACGCCATGCATCCGGATGTCCTGGTGGTCCGGCATCCGGATTCGGGAAGCGTCAAATTACTTTCGGAGAAAGTGAACTGCGCCGTCATCAACGGCGGCGACGGCGCGCACGAGCATCCGACGCAGGCGCTCCTGGACGCGCTGACGATCCGCCGCCGGATCGGACATATTCAGGGCCTCCGGATCGCGATTTGCGGCGACATTCTGCATTCCCGCGTCGCCCGCTCGAACATTCACCTGCTGACGACCATGGGCGCCCGAGTCCGGCTGATCGCCCCGAAAACCCTAATTCCGACCGATGTCGAGCGGATGGGGGTCGAGGTCTTCAACGACATGAAGGCCGGGCTCGAGGACTGCGACATCGTGATGATGCTGCGGCTGCAAAAGGAACGCATGAACGGCAACTATCTGCCGTCGGTGCGCGAATACTTCCATTTCTTCGGCCTCGACTACGGCAAGCTTTCGGTGGCCAATCCGAACGCACTGATCATGCATCCGGGCCCGATGAACCGCGGCGTCGAGATCGATTCGGAAGTCGCCGACGATTTCGGGCGCAGCGCCATTCATGAGCAGGTCGAGATGGGTGTCGCGGTGCGCATGGCGGTCCTGGAAATTCTGACCGCCAATCTCGACCAGCCGGCGCCGAGGAACCTCTGATGGCGATCAAGATCGATCGGACGCCGGTTCGCGCCGCCTATGTCAACGCCCGGTTGTTGGATCCCGCGACCGGCTTGGACGGCATCGGTGGCGTCCTGACCGAAGGCGAGATGATCAAGGCGATTGGCCCCAACGTTACCGCCGACATGGCGCTGGAAGGTGTCGGCATCATCGATTGCACCGGTCTTTGCCTGGCGCCAGGCTTGGTCGACATCCGAGTTCATCTGGGCGAGCCTGGCGAGGAACATAAGGAAAGCTTCGCCAGCGCCGGCCGCGCCGCGACGGAGGGCGGCGTCACCTCGATGGTCTGTTTGCCAAATACCGATCCCGTCATCGACGATATGTCGGTGGTGCAGTTCGTCGCCCGCCGGGCGCGGCTGCAAGGCCTGACCAAGGTCTACCCCTATGGCGCCGTCACCAAGGGCGCCAGGGGCGCCGAGATCGCCGAGCTTGGTCTGCTGGCCGAATCCGGCGCCGTTGCCTTCACCGATGGCTTTACGGCCATCGCCGATGCGCAAGTGATGCGCCGGGCGATGCTGTACGCCGCGACGTTCGATCTTTTGATCTGCCAGCACCCCGAAGAGCCGTCGCTGGCGCGGGGCGGCGCCATGAATGCCGGCGAGACGGCGACACGGCTCGGCCTTACCGGCATCCCGAAGCAGGCCGAGATCATCATGATCGAGCGCGATATCCGACTTTTGGAATTGACCAAGGGCCGGCTGCACATCGCGCACGTCTCGACGGCGGAATCCGTCGATGCCGTCCGTCACGCCAAGGCGCGCGGCCTCAAGATCACCTGCGATACCTCGCCGCCCTATTTCGCGCTCAACGAAAACGCCATCGGCGACTATCGGACTTTCGCCAAGTTGTCGCCGCCGCTCCGGACCGAGGCCGACCGGCAAGCCATCGTCGCCGGCATCGTCGACGGCACCATCGACTGCATCGCATCTGACCACCTGCCGCAGGACGAAGAGGAAAAGCGGCTGCCGTTCGGCGTCGCCGCCACCGGCGGCGTCGGGTTGGAGACGCTGCTGCCGATGACGCTGGAGCTGTATCACAACGGGCATCTGTCGCTATTGGGCGCGATCCGCCTGGTCACCTCGGCGCCGGCCGATCTGATGCGGCTCCGGGCCGGCAAGCTCGCCGTCGGCCGACCAGCCGATTTCGCGATCTTCGACCCCGACCGTGGGTGGCAGGTCATAGCCAAAAATCTTTCCAGCAAGTCGAAAAATTCGCCGTTCGACGGCCGCCCAGTGCAGGGCCGCGCCGTCCGCACGGTGATCGACGGCCGCACCGTCCACGTCGAGCAGGACGGCTGACATGCTGAGTAGCCTCGATCCAATGGCGCTCTCTGCCATTGCCGCATTGGGCGGATACCTACTGGGCTCGGTGCCGTGGGGGCTGGTGCTGACCCGGATGACCGGCAAGGGCGACATCAGGAACATCGGGTCGGGCAACATCGGCGCCACCAATGTGCTCCGCACCGGCAACAAGCCGCTCGCCTTTTTGACGCTGGTCTTGGACGTATCGAAGGGCGGCGGCGCCGCCTATCTGTTCACGCGATTCGGCAGCGATGTCGCCGGCCTGACCGCCGGCTTCGCCGCCGTCATCGGCCACAATTTTCCGATCTGGCTCAGGTTCAAGGGCGGTAAGGGCGTGGCGACGACATTGGGGGTTCTGATCGTCACCGCCTGGCCGGTCGGGGTACTGGCGTGCGCGAGTTGGCTATTGGTCGCCGGCACGCTCCGCTATTCTTCCTTGGCCTCCCTGGTGGCGCTGGCCGCTTCGCCTGCTTTCGCCTACTGGTTCAAGATGCCCAATGTCGCGTGGATGGCGGGCGGGCTTGCCATCCTTGCCTTCATCCGCCATCACCAAAACATCCACCGCCTGATCGCCGGCGAGGAAATCAAGATCGGTCAAAAGAAGACGGAGTAATCTCTTTCCGTCACCGCCGATTGGTTCCATCACTAACGCGCCCGGAATGACGAAGCGAGTGGTCGGCACTAT
>JAQBZY010000248.1 GCA_027620395.1 Pseudomonadota bacterium | reverse complement strand
CTCGAAGGATGCGGCCGGTTTCGGCCAGTCCGCTTGCCGCGCTCGGCCGGCTTCGCTACGGTGCATCCGCCAGACGGTCGGATGACCGCCTTCCGCAGGCTGGAAACGGCGCGGGGGGAGGAAAGTCCGGGCTCCACGGGGATACGGTGCCGGGTAACGCCCGGCGGGGGCAACCCCAGGGAAAGTGCCACAGAAAGCAAACCGCCCGCCGCCCTTCGGGACGCGGGTAAGGGTGAAAGGGTGCGGTAAGAGCGCACCGCGCCCCCGGTGACGGGGGCGGCAAGGTAAACCCCACCGGGAGCAAAACCGAATAGGAACGGCAGCGTTTCGGCGCGGATGCATCCCCGCATCGCCGTTCGGGTAGGTTGCACGAGGCGTCCGGCAACGGGCGTCCCAGATGAATGGTCATCCATTGCCGGGGTTCGCCCCGGTGAAGACAGAACCCGGCTTACAGACCGTCTGGCATTATTTTCTTATCAATTACAAATACTTAGAGCCATGGAAGCGGTTCCGGGCGCCGCCTGGGTGACGGCCTTGGCCGGCGAACCGCCGTTGGCGCCTCCGAATGACCTCAAATTCCGCAAAATTCGGCCCTCGTGACGGCGCAAAAAGTCGTTCTGTCAGGCACTTGGCGGAGGGTCTCCGGATGGCCGAAGCCCAATATGACCCATTGACGCCCATAAATATCCATAGTATCCCAAAAAGGCCCAATTTGGGACTGTGGGGCATTCCGTGTGCCGGCGGTTCTTGCGGCGTCATGGTGGCGCCCCGTGGGAATTCGTTGGGAGCGGCAGAAGCCGTTGATAGCGCAAGAGAATTAAGGAGCCCTCAATGGGGATCTTCACCGGGTCGCAAACCAACAAGTTGGACAAGAAGGGGCGCGTGTCGGTGCCGCGGAATTTCCGTGCGTTGTTCGACCAGGAAAAATTCCAGGGCGTTTACGTGTTTCCGTCATTTCGGGTTGCCGCCCTCGAAGCCTGCGCCGAAAGCTTCATGGAACGGATCGTCGACAGTCTCGAGGATTTGCCGCTGTTTTCCGACGACCAGGACGATCTTTCGATCATCGTCGAAAGCGCGCAACGGTTGCCGTTCGACACCGAAGGCCGGATCGTGCTGCCGGACGATTTCCGCGCCACCGCCGGGCTCAAGTCCGACGTCAAGTTCGTCGGCCGCGGCCGCACCTTTCAAATCTGGCACCCGGCTCACTATGACGCCGAGCGCGGCCCAGCCTTCGAGCGGGCCAAGACCCGCGCCCTTACCCTCAAGCTTCGCCGCCCAAGCCGGGCCGGCGACGAGGAGGCGTGAGGTTTTGAACAATGACCGCCACATTCCGGTACTCCTGAACGACGTGATTGATGTGTTGGCGCCCAAGGACGGCGCCATCTATGTCGACGCCACGTTCGGCGCCGGCGGCTATGCCCGGGCGCTATTGGAAGCCGCCGATTGCGCGGTCTGGGGCATCGATCGGGATCCCGACGCGGTCGCCGCCGGTGGCGTGCTGGCATCGCGCTATCCCGGCCGCCTGACGATCCTCAATGGCCGCTTCGGCGAGATGCGGAACCTGCTGGCCGGAGTCGGCGTCCGGCAAGTCGACGGCATCGCCATCGACTTGGGCGTGTCGTCGATGCAGATCGACGATCCGGCGCGCGGTTTTTCCTTCCGCGCCGACGGGCCGCTCGACATGCGGATGGCACAGGCAGGGCCAAGCGCCGCCGACATCGTCAACCGGATGGCCGAAAAGGAACTTGCCGACATCATTTACCGCTATGGCGAGGAACGCGCGTCTCGGAAGATCGCGCGGGCCATCGTCGAGCTCAGGGACAAGACGCCGATCATCCGCACCGGTCAGCTCGCCGAGTTGATCCGCCGGGTGGTCAGGAAGTCCAAGGATGGCATCGATCCGGCGACGCGCACGTTTCAGGCGCTCCGGATCTACGTCAACGAGGAGCTGGCCGAGCTGGACCACGGCCTGGCGTCCACCGAAACCCTATTGGGTGCCGGTGGCCGTTTGGCCGTGGTCTCGTTCCATTCCCTGGAAGACCGCATCGTCAAGGCGTTCTTCCAATCCCGGAGCGGTGCCGAGCCGAAACCATCCCGGCACCGGCCGATGGCGGTCGGCGAAAATTCCGCCACGCCCCGCTTCGACGTTTCAGAAAAGCGCGGCCGCGCGCCAAGCACGAGTGAAATCGCCGCCAATCCGAGGGCCCGTTCGGCCAGGCTCCGGTGGGGCATCAGAACCGCGGCGCCGGCGTTGGCGGCCTAAGGGGGTGAGCATGATTTTCAAGCATTCGACCCTGGTTCTGATCCTGAGCGCCGCCGCAATCAGCGTTTCGTTGTTCGTCGTCAAGCATCAGGTGCAGGCGCTCGATGATGATCTGGTCGGCATCAACCGCGGCATCACCAACACCCGCGAAGGCATTCACGTTCTCAAGGCCGAATGGAGCCACCTCAATCAACCGGCCCGGCTGCGCGCGTTGGCCGGGCGCTATCTTGAAGTCGGACCGCCCGATGTCGAGCGGATCGGTTCGGCGGAACGGATCATCGATCCATTGCCGGAGCGCGGCGAAATTGGCAAAGCGGCCGAGACCGCCGATGCCGGACACATCGATCCGAAGCGTGCGATCAAGCAGGGCGCCCAAATTGGCAACGAAGCCGATGGCGCAAATAAATTACAGGCGGTGGCGTCCAGCTTAGAAGGGACGAAGCCATGAACAAGCTGCAATTGCCACCGATCGCCGAGCGTCGGCACTTCGTCGGGCACGGCAAGGAAGCCCTTGAAACCGGCCGCAACCGCTTACTGGTGACGGCGGTGGTTCTGACCCTCGCGTTCTCGGCGATCGTGGTCAGGCTGTTCGATCTGAGCGTGCTGCGCGGCGGCGAGCCGGTGCGGTCGGTTCGCACCTTCACCGAACCGAAGCACCGGATCAGCCGCGCCGATGTCGTCGACCGGAACGGCGTGGTGCTGGCAAGCAGCCTGCCGACGGCGTCGCTTTACGCCAATCCGTCGGAAGTCGGCGATCCCGCCGCCGCGGCTGCGGCCATCAGTGGCGTCTTCCCGGAAATCGATGCCGGTGAACTCGCCAATCGGCTCGGCAAACAGGGCCGGTTCGTTTGGGTCAAGCGCAACCTGACACCGGAACAACAGTTGGCGGCCAACCGTTTGGGGCTTCCCGGGTTCTCGTTCATCGACGAGGAACGGCGGATTTATCCGCACGGCAATCTGACCGCGCATTTGCTTGGGCTCACCGATGTCGACGGCAACGGCATCGCCGGCATTGAGCAATACTTCGATCAACGGCTGCGGCACAATTCAGGGCCGTTGACATTGGCCGTCGATATCCGGGTGCAATCGATCTTGCGGTCCGAGTTGGCGGCGGCGATGACGGAATTCGAGGCCATCGGCGCCGCCGGCGTGGTCATGAACGCCGACACCGGCGAGGCCATCGCCATGGTGTCGCTGCCGGACTTCGATCCGAACGACCGCGATTCCTTCAACGGCGATGCGCGCTTCAACCGCATCGCCAAGGGCGTCTACGAGATGGGCTCGACGTTCAAGCTGTTCACCGCGGCGATGGCGTTGGATACCGGCACCGTCGACATGGCCGGCGGCTACGACGCGTCCGAGCCAATCCGCATCTCGCGCTTCGCCATCACCGACTATCACGCCAAGAAGCGTTGGCTGAGCGTTCCTGAAATCATCGTTCATTCGTCGAATATCGGCGCCGCCAAGATGGCCGTCGACGTCGGCACCAACGGACAGCGCAAATATCTCGGCCGCTTCGGCCTGCTTCGGGCAGCGAGCTTGGAAATGCCTGAAAATGCCAAGCCGTTGATGCCGCTGCAATGGCGCGAGATCAACACCATGACCATCGCCTTTGGGCATGGCATCGCGGTGTCGCCGATTCAACTTGTCACCGGTGTCGCGGCGCTGGTCAATGGCGGCCTGATGCATCCGGCGACGGCGCTCCGGCGTTTCGCCGACGCGCCGATGGCTAGCGAGCGCGTGATCAGTGCCGAGACCTCCAATAAAATGCGGCAATTGATGCGGCTC
>JAQBZY010000247.1 GCA_027620395.1 Pseudomonadota bacterium | reverse complement strand
AGCGATCTCGGTCAGGGCTGACGGGTGCCGTCAAAGCACCGTCGGTGTCGCCAAATTGGCCGTCGGCTCGGCTTCGGCGCGGCCCCGCGAATGTCTTTCCAGCCAGGCCATGCCGGTGGCGGCGACGAACGGCAAGCTCTGGACCACGATGGTGGCGGCGAATATGTTGATCTCGACGGTCTGAGTTTCGTTGGTCGCGACCAGCACTACCGACGAGACCAGCAACAGCGTTCCGAGCCAGGCTTCCCGCTTGACCGGAAAGGCCACGGCGGATTTGGCGAGACCGCCTTTTTCGGTCCGTTTGAACTCGAGCCGGATGCCCCAAAGGCCTTCGGCGACGGCTCTGGCCACCGTCATTTGCAGGCTCATGGCGGCGATGGCGGCGCAGAATATTCGTTTCGGCGATATCCGTACCCGAACGCCATAAAGGATGATGCAGTGCATCAGATTGACCAGGAACATCACCAGGATCGGCAGCGTGAACGGCAGCATCGGGATCAGGACGCCGACACCGACGATCATCGGCACCCAAAGCAGATTTAGGACCGCCGCCAGAACACCGAACGCATCCGACAGCCAATAGCTCCAACCGATGATGAACTGGGTCTTCTGCGGCTGGGTCAGGGTTGTCGAGCCCGGCCACATGTGTCGCCAGTGCTTGCGGATGATCTGCATGGCGCCGAATGTCCAGCGCTGACGCTGGTTCATGAATGCCTTCAAGGTGTCGGGCAACATGCCGCGGCCGTAGCGGCGATTGGTGTACTGGGCACCGTACCCGGCCTCGAATAGCCGGAGCCCCAACTCGGCATCTTCGGTGATGGTGTCGGTGGCCCAACCGCCGACCTGCTCGAAGGCGCTTCTTCGGATCAACAGCATGGTGCCGTGCGCAATCTCGGCGTTGTGCTCGTTCCGCTGCACCATGCCGATGTCGAAGAAGCCGGCGTACTCGCTGTTCATGATGGCCTTGAGGATCGTTTCCTCGCCGTCGCGATGATCCTGCGGCGCTTGCACAAGCGCGATCTTCGGATTGGCGAACGCCGGGATCAGATCCTTGAGCCAATTGGGTTCGACCACATAGTCGGCGTCCAACAGCGCGATGATCTCGGCGTCGGGCGCCATCACCTTCATGCCTTCGTTCAGCGCGCCGGCCTTGAATCCGGCCACCTTGGGCAGATTGATGAACTTGAAGCGGGGGCCGAGGGCCTGGCAATGCCGTTCGATCGGGCGCCAGAAATACTCCTCGGGCGTGTTGTTGACGACCACCAGAACCTCGAAATTCGGGTAATTCAAGCGGGAAACGCTGTCCAAGGTCTCGATCAGCATCTTTGGTTTTTCGCGGTAGGCCGGAATGTGCACCGACACCATCGGCAGCTTGAACCCGGCGGCGCGCACCGGCGGCCTGAGCAGCCGGAACGGCCGGCGTCCAAGCGTCACATCGGCGACTTCGTGCACCTTGACCAGCGTCATCGCGGTCAGCGGCACCATCAAGAGCATGCCGACACCCCAGGCAATCGCCGAGCCGACGTTGAGATAATTCTCAAGCGGATAGTGGGCGGCGACGGCGACGCCGGCGGCCAACGCGTTGGCGGCGGCGGAAAAGGCCAACGCATGCGCGAAGGTGGCGCGAACACGGATCATGCAGAACATCGCGATCAAGGCCCCGATGGCGAGGGCCAGGATCATCCGCGGATAGAAGTATTTTTCCCGGAAATCTCCGACCAGCGGAAACTTCGCATTGCCATCGGTGTCGAACAGTCCCCAGTAGGCGCCGACGCTACCTTCGTTGCTTTTCCAGGGCTGATCGAAGGCCTCGATGATATTGAACGGAATGTCCCGATCCGCGGCCTGGCGGACGAAGGCGCGGATCAATTCCGCCTGCACCGCCGGCGCGGCGACGGCGGCTTTGTTGTTGTAGCCGCGGCTCGGCCAGCCGAATTCGGCGATCACGACGCGCTTTCCCGGATACGCGGCGCGGAGCTGCTGATAGCGCTCAAAAGCGTACTTTACCGCTTCCTCGGCAGGGATGCCTTCCCAGTAGGGCAGAATATGGGCTGCGATGTAATCGACTTCGCGGACCAACTCCGGGTGCGCCAGCCAGATGTCCCAAGTCTCGCCGGTGGACACCGAAACCCGGGCGCGGCGGCGGACCTAGCGGATCAGTTCGATCAATTCGGCCGGTTTCAATTCCTTGCGCAGAATCGTTTCGTTGCCGACCACCGCCGAACGTACATTGGCGAATTTCGACGCGGTGGCGATCAGCGCTTGAATTTCTCGTTCGTTCGCTTCCGGGTCGCGGCTGGCCCAGGCACCGGCCGTCACGGCGAGGCCATGCTTGCGCGCAAGCGGCGGAATTTCGGAGTTGCGTCCGCTAGACGCGTACATCCTGATGCCGTTGGTGGTGTCGGCGATGAGCGCCAGTTCGCGCTCGAAGCGCTGCTTGGTTGCGTCGTCCATCGGCAGTGCCTGCGTATTGGGCGCGCCGACCGAATAGGAAACCGAACTGACCGCGTCGAGGGCCGAGGGCGGCGATGCGGTCACGCGCGCCAGATACCAGGCGCCAGCATGGAAGGCGCCGGCAATTAGGGCGGCGGCGGTGATTCGGAATAGCATGGCGCTCCCAAGCGGTGGCGACGGCAATCCGGCCGCTATTTTGGCGGCTTGACGGCGGTCGGCGGCGGCAGCGTCGACGGCTTCGGCGGCTGGGCCGCCGGGGCGCCGGACCAACAATCGGCGATGCGCTTGCCTATGATCTCGGCCTGCTCCGGCAAGGCCGACTTCACGGTGCAGTCGAAGGCGGCGCGAAGCTGCTTCGACGGGCAACCGAACTTGTCGTAGAGATTGACGAAATCTCTGGCGGCGACGACGTCGTCACGAACCAACGAGTGCACGGCACGGCTGCCCAACCAGGCGCAACCCGGCGACGGTAACGATGCCTTTTCGGTCTTCTTGCCGGCATTTGCGGTGTCGGCCAGGACGGCTCCGGTTCCGATCAGGGAACCGGCCATGGCGACGGCTAAAGTGAGGGAGCGCCAATACATAATTTGTCTAAGCCTAGGCAGCTAAAGCATTCGGGGGTTTTATGGCACTCCGGGCAGGGACGCAAAGGAATTCCGCTCAATCCGGGAGAATTCGGCCCCGATCCTTCCCGTGGCCAGTGGTGATATCGACGAACATCGGCAATTGATGGCCAATTCACGGCGCCTAGAATTGACTGGGGTTCGCTGTCATGCCTTGATTCACGCGCTCCAGTCCGCACTCGTGGCGGTCGAAACGAAAGCCGGCGATGCCATTCAGACTGAAACGCACGGTTCGCCTTGCCGCCATCAATGCCGGTGTTCTCGCGATCGGACTGCTGGCGGCGGAGCTGATCTTCGGCGGCTGGATCGGCGAAAATCGGGGCACGCTGGTGATCCCCAGGGATTTCTCGCGTCGCTTCGACGTCAGCGGGCTCTATCGCCGCGACCAGCCGCTGATCGAGTTTCACCGCGACAAGTACGGGCTGCGCGGCGATTACCGCGACCCATCCCGGATCGGCATCCTGACCGTCGGCGGCAGCACCACCAACGAAATATTCATCTCCGAGGGCGAAACCTGGTCGGACCGGCTGGCGGCCGAATTCACCGCCGCTGGCACGCCGATCAGCGTCGTCAACGCTGGCGTCGATGGCCAAAGCACGGTCGGCATTCAGAAAAATTTTGAGCTTTGGTTCCCGACCGTTCTCGCCATGCACGCCGACTACGTACTCGCTTATGTCGGAATCAACGAGCATGCCGTCATGGAATCCGGGTACTTGAACAAGCAAGATCATCTGCTGGCGCAAAGGCGCGTCTTCAAACAATACCTGATGAACAACAGCGCCCTCTACACGTTATACCGGAATATCCGCGGCATGATCGCCGCTAGACGCGCGAAGCTGATCCACGTACAGCGGTCCTACGACGGCACCCAGTGGATTGCCGCCGACCCGCAGCCGGATGTCGCCGCCTACGAGGCCGCCAATGCCGACAAGCTGGCGCGCTACGGCGAAACGGTCACGCGACTGGCAAGGGCGATT
>JAQBZY010000246.1 GCA_027620395.1 Pseudomonadota bacterium | reverse complement strand
CCGGGTCGCCCCACTCGGCGACGATCCGGCCACCCTTGAGTATCAAGCCAGCCGGGCCTCCCCGGGGCGTCAGGGGACCGATGAATTCGTTCCACGGTGCCGGTTCGATCTGGGTGAGGCCGGGCACATTGCCGGCATCCTCAAGATCGCGCGGCCATTTGCTTTCGTGCGCTTCGGCGAAGGCGACGGCGGCGGCAAGCTTGCTTGGGTCGATAGCGCGTGATTCCGGCGTCGCCTTGGGCCATCCGGCGTTGCCGGGGCCCGGGAAAACCTTGTCATTTCGCGGCATGGCGGCGCTCCCCTCCCCGGATCACGGCACTTTAATCGGGGGCACCGATGGCGTCACGACAATAGGGTGGAGACGGGCCAAGTCCTCGGCTAGACTTCTCTATCGGACATCTAAAGGAAACTGCGCCATGCGTCATTTCCCTCGCCTGTCGAGCCGCCCTGCCATCGCCGTTATTGCGCTGACAGCAATCGGATTATGGGCCACGCCGGCGCCGGCCCTCGAATATTTCAAGATTCTCTCCGGTTCACGCGGCGGTACCTATTTCCCGATCGCCGGCCTGATCGGGCAGATTATCTCGAACCCGCCGGGTTCCAAGGGTTGCGAGCAAGGCGGCAACTGCGGCGTGCCTGGCTTGACGGCCAAGGCCGAGACGTCCGGCGGTTCCGTCGCCAACGTCACCGCCTTGGCCAAGGGCGAAGCGCAGTCCGGATTTGCCCAGTCCGATATCGCCTATTGGGCGTTCACCGGGACCGGCCCGTTCCGCAACCGGCCGGCGGCTGGAGATCTTTGCGCCATCACCAGCCTGTACCCCGAGGAAATGCATCTGGTGCGCCGCAGCGGGGTCAAGATTGCCACCGTCTCCGATCTCAAAGGCAAGCGCGTCGCGCTCGGTCAGTCGGGTTCCGGCGCCCTAGTCGGCGGCCAGCTTCTGGTCCGCGCCTTCGGTCTAGGGGAAGGCCGGGACTTCAAGGTCGAATACGGCAGTTATGAAACCGCCAAGGAGATGATGAAGAATGATAAAATCGATGGCCTACTTACCATCGGCGGATATCCGTTACAGTCGATCAGCGAGCTTACCACCAACAATGGCGCCAGACTGGTCCCGATTGCCGGTGCCGGTGCCGACACGTTGACGGGGCGCTCGCCGTTCTACACCAAGGTGACGATCCCCGCCGGCACCTATGGCGGGCAGGACACAGGCATTTCGACCATCGCGCTTAGCGCAATCTGGCTTTCCAGAGCGGGACTACCGGACGACGTTCTTTATGCCGTGACCAAGGCTTTTTGGAGCAACAAGTACGCCCGGGCCATCCTCGACAAGGGGCACACCAAGGGCAAACGCATCTTGCTTCAGTCGGCACTCGATGGGATATCGATCCCGGTCTGCAACGGCGCCACTAAGTTCTACCGCGAAGCAAGGCTGATGAAGTGACCGCCCCCGCCAATGAATTGACAGCCGCTGCCGCGGCGGCGGCGCTCCGCGATGGCTCGCTTTCTTCGGAAGGCCTAGTCCAAGCCTGTCTGGCCCGAGTTGCGGCACGCGACGACGCGGTCGGCGCCTGGACTTTCCTAGATCCCGATCTTGTCCTCAAACAGGCTCGAGCCGCCGACCGCGCCGCCGAACGGGGGCAATGGCTGGGGCCGCTGCACGGCATCCCGGTCGGTCTCAAGGACATCATCGACACTGCCGACATGCCAACCGAACATGGATCGAAGCTTTTCGCCGGTCGCCGGCCAGCCACCGATTCCGCCATTGCCGCTTTGCTGAGGCAGTCCGGAGCGGTGATCATGGGCAAGACCGTGACCACCGAGTACGCGCTGACCGGTGCCGGCAAGACGAAAAATCCGCATGACCCGACGCGCACCCCCGGCGGCTCGTCTTCCGGTTCCGCCGCCGGCGTCGCCGACTTTCAAGTGCCGCTGGCGATCGGCACCCAGACCGGCGGCTCGATGATCCGCCCGGCGTCGTTCTGTGGCGTGCACGGCTACAAGCCGACGTTCGGTTCGATTTCCAGGGCCGGATTGTTTCCGTTGGCGAGGCCGCTGGATACACCCGGCGTTTATGGCCGCTCGTTGGACGATCTGGCACTTTGCGCCGACGCCTTGATGCAGCCGGCCGGTGGTGATTTCGATTTGCGGGCCGAGCCGTTCGCCGATCTCGCGGGCGCGCTGGCCAAGCCACGCCTGACGGCGCCACCTCGGATCGCTTTCGTCAAGGGGCCGATGTGGAAAGCAGCGGAGCCCTACATGGACGCGCTGTTCGCCGACTTCACGGCGAAACTCGGCAATGCCTGCCGCGAGGTCGAAATGACCGGCATCTTCGAGCGGGCCCTTGAATGCCACAGCACCGTGATGATGCCGAACCTCATTGCCAGCATCGGCGATTACATCAAGAACTCGCCCGATCTCGTCATGGACGAAACCAAGCGCCGCGTCGCCGAGGCCGCCGGTATCCTGGCGCAAGACTATGTCGCCGCCTATGAGTTCAAGGACAGTCTCGCCGCCGCAGTCCAACGCATGTTCGAACATGCCGATATCCTGATCACCGCTGGCGCACCCGGCGAGGCGCCGGTGGGCCTGGCCGGCACCGGCAATGCCATCTTCCAGAAGCTCTGGACCCTGGTCGGCGTTCCGACGCTGACATTACCACTGTTGCAGGGGCCGAACGGCATGCCGATCGGCGTCCAGGTGATCGGCCGGCATGGCGGCGACGCCGATCTTTTCCAGGCCGCCCGCTGGCTCGAGGAAAACGTGTAATGCCGTCTCCAGGCATCGCCATCGACGGCGAACGCCTTTGGCGCTCATTGATGACGTTGGCCGAGATCGGGCGAACCCAGAAGGGCGGAGTCGGGCGCTTGGCGCTCACCGATCTTGACCGCGAGGCCCGCGATCTGTTCGCCGGGTGGTGCCGCGATGCCGGCTGCACGGTCACTGTTGACGCCATCGGCAATGTCATCGCCAGGCGCCCCGGCCGGGATCCGTCCCGGGCTCCGGTCGCCACCGGCAGCCATTTGGACAGCCAACCGTTGGGCGGGCGTTTCGACGGCGCCTACGGCGTCATGGCCGGTCTTGAGGTCGTCCGCGCCCTCAACGATGCCGGCATCGAGACCGCGGCCCCGATCGAGGTCATCGACTGGACCGACGAGGAAGGGGCACGCTTCGCCGCCGGCTGTATCGGGTCTGCCGTCTTCGCCGGCATCCGACCGCTGGAACAGGCATTGGCACTCACCGACGCCGACGGCAAAATGCTCGGCGATGAACTTAGACGCATCGGCTACGCTGGCAATGCCGCGCCAGCGCGTCCACTCGCGGCTTATTTCGAGGCGCATATCGAGCAAGGCCCTATCCTCGAGAAAAATGCCGTGCCGATCGGCGCCGTCCTGGGCGCCCAGGGGCAGCGCTGTTTCATGGTCACCGTCACCGGCGTCGAAGGACACGCCGGCACGCTGCCGATGACCGAACGCAGGGACGCCTTTGTCGGCGCCGCCAAGATGGCGGTGGCATTGAACGAATTGGCGTTCAGCTATCAACCGAACCCAGTGATCACGGTCGGCCACGTCCGGGTCGGACCTAATTCACGCAATACCATCCCCGGCACGACGGTCTTCAGCATCGATTCCAGGCATCCGGACGAAGCGATATTACAGCGCATGCAATCCGACATGGTATGTATGATTGAAGGAATCGCCGACGACATTGGCCTCGGCATCGCGATTGAGACGGTCACCATATCGGCGCCGGTTCACTTCGATCTGAGTTGCGTCGAGGCCGTCCGCGAAGCGGCCGGCACGCTCGGCATTCCGTGTCAGGACATCTATTCCGGCGCCGGCCATGACGCCTGCAAGGTCGCCGCCGTGGCGCCGACGGGCATGATCTTCGTCCCTTGCGAGGGCGGAATCAGCCATAACGAAGCAGAGAATGCGAGACCCGACGATCTCGCCAAGGGCGCCGCGGTCCTAGCCGCCGCGATGCTGGCCCGGGCGGGATAATACCAGCCTGCAAAAAGCAGAACTTGTGGCCCTCATCCTTCGAGACGGTCCTTCGGA
>JAQBZY010000245.1 GCA_027620395.1 Pseudomonadota bacterium | reverse complement strand
CGGCGTCCGGCCGAAATGACGAGGTCGTCAGCCCAACACAGCCTTGAGGGCGTCGCCAACATGCACTGGCGTCGACAGCACCGTGACGCCGGCCGCCTCCAACGCCTTCTTTTTTGACACATAAGTGCCTTTATCGCCCATGACGATGGCGCCGGCGTGACCCATCTTCTTGCCGGGAGGCGCGGCGCCGCCGGCAATGAAGGCGAATACAGGCTTTGACATGGTCTTGGCGTATTCGGCCGCGTCCTCTTCCATGGCGCCGCCGATTTCGCCGACCATGACGACGGCCTTGGTGCCCGGGAACTTATCCAAGGCTTCCAAGGCGTCCCTGGTCGTGGTGCCGATCACCGGATCGCCGCCGATGCCGACAAACGCCGTCTGGCCATAGCCGGCGGAGACGATGTTCTGACAGAGCAGCGTGCCGAGCGAGCCCGAGCGCGACAGCACGCCGACGCAGCCTGGCTTGAAAATGCGCGCGTTGAAGGCCGGCATGAAGCCCATGAAAGTTTCGCCGACGGTGACGCCGCCGGCGGTATTCGGGCCGACGATGCGGGTGCCGGCCTCCTTCGCCGCCGCCATCACGTACATGACGTCCTGCACCGGCACGTGCTCGGTCAGGCATAGGATCATCTTGGCGCCGGCTTGGATGGCGTCCAACGCAGCGGCCTTCACACCCAACGGCGGAATGAACAGCAAAGACGCGTCGAAGCCGGTAGCCCTTTGAGCGTCGACGGCCGACGCATGCACCGGCACGTTGCAATGCACGCTGCCGGCCTTGGTTGGATTGACGCCGGCGACGACGGAGGCGCCGTATTCCTGCATCCGCTCGGTCCAGAAAGTGCCCTGCTTGCCGGTGATACCCTGAACCAGGATCCGGGTTTCCTTGCGCGGAATGATCATTGCTGTCCTCCGGTCGTATTTTCCGCCCGGGCGGCGTCGACGGCTGCCTTGCAAGCCGCACTCATATCCGAGAGCGGATCCATGCCGAGCTTATCCTTCAGCATGCGGATCGCTTCTTCGTCGCCGGTGCCGGCAATCGAGAAGAAAACCGGGATCGTCGGTTTCAATTCCATCCAGGCGCCAAGCAGGCCTTCCATCATCACGTCGCAGCGGGCAAAGGCGCCGCAGAAGTTGACGACCAGGCTCTTGATTCCGGGCTTCGACAAAACCAGTTCGAGCGCGATCTTGGCCTTGGTGTAGGCCTCGCCGCCGATCTCGCAGAAATTGGCCGGAGCACCACCGTGATGGCGGATGACGTCCATGGTTGTCATGGTAAGCCCGGCGCCGTTCGCCAGCACGCAGACGTCGCCATCCAATTCGATGTATTTGATCCCGGCTTCGGCACCCCTGGCTTCCAGTTCCGTCAGCTTATCCGGCGAGCCGGCCTTGGCGGTTTCGTCTTGGCGCTTGATCGCCGAATCGTCCATGGCATATTTGCAATCGAGCGCCACCACATCGCCGGCGCCGGTGACGATCAGCGGATTGATTTCCAGAAGCTCGGCATCGTTGACGGTGTAAGCGGCATAGAGCATTTCAAGCGTCGCCGCGACCTCCGCTTCGGCGCCGGAAAGATCGAGACCGGCGATCAATTTCTTGGCGTCTTCGAGCGAGAATCCTTTGCGAATATCGACGGCGGCTTTTTTTAGTTTGTCGGGCGTGTTGGCGGCGATTTCCTCGATGTCCATGCCGCCCTCGGTCGAGAACATCACCACCGGCCCCTTGCTTTCGGAGTCGTTGAGCACGGCGGCGTAGAATTCGCGCTTGATGTCCGACTTGGCCTCGACCAGCACCTTCCCGACCCAGTGGCCGGCGATGCTCATGCCGATGATGTTCCTGGCATGCGTTTCGGCCTCGGCCGGATTGGCCGCGAGTTTGATGCCGCCGGCCTTGCCGCGCTTGCCCGTGGGCACCTGCGCCTTGACGACGCAAGGACCTATCTTGCTCGCCGCCGCCTTCGCTTCGGCCGGATCGCGGGCGAGGATGCTCGGCGGTACTTTGATGCCGCTTTTCGCCAGGATTGGCTTGGCGGCGTATTCTTCGAAATTCATTTGCCGTACTTCTTCCAATAGGCCCCAAACAACGCGTCCTCGGACGGCTTGTCCTCGGGGATGGTTTTGACCAGATGCGTGATGTTGATGAAATTCTTGTAGTTCAAGTTATCCGAGATCGAATTGCCGGCCCAGGTGCCACCACCCATGGAGAGCGTGAAGGCCAGGCCATTGTCGAAACCACCACCGTTGCCAAAGGTGTGCGCCTGATTGACCAGCACCCTGACGACATCGATTTCCTCGGCGATCCGGGTCGCATGTTCCGGCGTCTTGGTGTGGATGCCGACCGAATGGCCGAGACCGCAGACGTGCAGGATGACGTTCAATTGACGAATCACGTCGTCCATGTTCTTGGCCCGGTAGACAGTGAGCACCAGCGACAATTTCTCGTCGATGAATTGGCTGTTGGGATCGGTGTCGCCCTCCTCGACCATGAAGAACTTATGGCCCTTGGCATCCGCGCCGAGGCCGAACACGTCGACCAGCACGTCGGCGTCCTTGGCGATGACGTGGCGGTTGAGGTGCCCGTCGACCCAGAGGTTGTGGCGGACTTTCTCTTTTTCCTCCGCTGTGCAGCGATAGCCGCCAGCGGCCTTGAGCGCGTCCATCGCCTGCTCATAGACGCTGTCCAAGATGATCACCGAGTTCTCCGACGAACACGACGTCGAGTTGTCGAAAATCTTCGACGCGCAAATCTTCTTCGCTGCGTCCGCGAAGTTGGCTGTCTCGTCGATGATCACCGGCACGTTGCCGGCGCCGACGCCGATCGCCGGCGTGCCTGACGAATAGGCGCGGCGGACGTTGTTTTGCGACCCGGTGACGATCACCAGATCGCACTGGTTCATCAATTGCTGCGTCAGTTCCTTGTTGACCGGCGCCGGCAGCACTTGCACCAGGTCGGCGGGAAGGCCGATCTTCTCGAGCTCGGCCCGCATGTAGCCGACGGTCTTGGTGGTCGTGCCGATGCCGGCCGGCGACGGCGCGATGATCACGGCGTTGCGGCCCTTGATCGCGAACATCGCCTTGTTGACCGGCGTCGCGGCTGGATTGGTCGAAGGCGTCACGGCGCCAACGACGCCGACCGGCTTGGCGTATTTGACCAGGCCCTTTTCGGAGATTTCCTCGATCACGCCGACGGTCTTGACGCGCAGAAGATCGCGGAGGCAGCCGAAGGTTTTCCGGGTATTCTTGATGATCTTGCTATCGACGTTGCCGAGCCCGGTGTCCACGACCGCCAACTCGGCCAGTTCGCGGGCCCGGCCGGGTTCGTAAATCGACCACGCCAGCGCCGTCACCGCTTCGTCGACCCGCGCCTGATCGGCATCGGCGAAGTCGGCCATGGCGGCGCGGGCACGTTCGACGAGACCTGTGATGATCTGTTTCTCGGGACCAGCTTCCGGGCGCTTGGCGGCGGTTTGCGAATTCATGATGTCCCTCCCTAGGTTCGCGCCTTTTCGGCGGCCGGTGGCGGTTATACCGCGATCAAACGCATATTTCAACAACATTGAGACATATTGTCCCATTTTTTGGGATTATAGCAGATCGCCTCCATGCCGTACCCGGCCGATACAGTCGGCGCAACGGCCGTGCAATTCCAACGTCACGTGCTCGGTGACGAAACCAGCCTTCAGCGGCGCCGCCGCCATTGCCGGCGCGTTTCCCGGCACCCGAAATTCGCTGACGTCGCCGCAATCGTCGCAGATCGCGAAGCCGACCGCGTCGGCACCGGCGGTCTCGGCATCTTCATGACCGTGGTCGTCGGCGCAGGCGACGAAGGCGTTGAGGCTTTCAACCCGATGCACCAGGCCGGCGGCGGAGAGCTTTTCAAGCGCCCGGTAGACTTGCGCCGGAGCCCGGATACCGGCGTCGCGGACGGCATCCAATATCTCGTAGGCGGTCATGGCGTGGCCGACCGCCTGCAGCACCTTGAAAACCAGCTCTTGATTTCCGGAGAGCGTTTTCCGCGAGTGCGCCATGTCAGGCCCCCTTGGCGGCTTGCCGGCGCCGCCACATGGCGCCGCCG
>JAQBZY010000244.1 GCA_027620395.1 Pseudomonadota bacterium | reverse complement strand
TTCGTCGAGGCCGAGGCTCCCGACCGCAAAGGCGATTTCCCGGGCCGGATGATCGACCGTCAAGCGTTCGATGCCCGCCTCGTCGCCGACGCTTGTGCCGCCGGTGCCGATTGCCGGTTCGCAACCGGTGTCGATGCGATCGATCCGGACGGCACCCTCACCCTCGGCAATGGCACCCAGGTCGTTGCCCGGGTCATCATCGGCGCCGATGGCCCGAGATCGCGGGTCGGCCGCGCCATCGGCCAGAGCAATCTGGAAGTCGTCGAGACCCGGCAGATGACAGTGCCGCTGTTGCACCGCCATGATGCCACCGACATTTTTCTGTCGGGGCGAATTCCTGGCGGTTACGGCTGGCTATTTCCAAAGAACGATACAGCCAACCTGGGCGTCGGCGTCGAGCACGGTGCCCGCGCCCTGCTCCGCGATCTACTGGACGGCCTGCACCGGCAATTGATCGCCGAAGGCCGGATCGGAAAAAATGTGCTCGGCTATACCGGCGGGCTGATCCCGGTCGGTGGCAGGCTCGATCCGATTGGGCTGCTCGGCCAAGTTCCAGTGCTGCTCGCCGGCGATGCCGCCGGTCTCGCCAATCCCGTCACCGGCGCCGGTATCGCGTCGGCGGTGATTTCAGGGACGCTGGCCGGCGAGGCGGCGGCGCAATGGATCGACGGCAACAGCAATTCGCTGGCAAATTTCGAGAGCGAACTTTCGGCGCTGTTCGACGGCGCGCTTAACCGTGCGCTCAAGCGGCGCCGCGACCTGCTCTCATGCTATGGCCGGGGCGGCCCGGCGCCCACGGATTTGCGGCAAAGCTGGATCGGCTACCCGGCCTACTGGCGGAACGACGCCCCATCAACTCCCAACGCGGCGAGGACGACCCATGACCTGCTTGAAGCCTGAGGGGAAAGAGCCCGGCGCCACCGGTGCCCGTGGCCGCGACTTCAATGCTTTCGACGAGATGGCGCCCAGGGCACCCCTGGCGACACCGGCGGCGAAGCGTAACGGCGCTGCCGTCAAGTCGGCCGATGTCAGGCCGAGCGGTATTTATCGGCCGAACAACAACGTCCAGACACCAGCCATGCGCTCGCCCGACTATGTGCAAATGTCGACGGCCGCCGCCATCACGCTCGGCATCATGGCCGGCAAGATGTACGGCTGCGAGTGCACACGCTGCCTCAATCTGTTGCTGACCTACCCCGAGGGCTGCCGCGCCAACTGTGCCTATTGCGGGCTTGCCCGGCATCGGGAAGCCGAGCGCGATTACGCCGACCGCAATTTCATCCGCGTTGATTGGCCGGCAGTACCGATGGCCGGCATCATAGCCAAGGTCGCCGCCGACGGCGATCGGACGCCGTTCCACCGGATGTGCATCAGCATGATCACGCATCCGAATTCCGACGCCGACGCGGTGACGGTACTGAAGGCCTGGACCGACCGCATCGATCCCAAGACAGTGCCAGTTTCAATCCTCTCAAACCCGACCACCATGACTCGGGACGATGTCGTGACCATGAAAGAGTTAGGCGCCGACATTTTCACGGTCGCCATCGACGCCGCGACTCCGGAATTGTTCGACCGCACCCGCGGCAAGGGCGTGCAGTCGCCGCATAGCTGGGCGCACTATTGGAAAATTCTCAATGCCGCCCGCGACATCTTCGGCCCGGAAAAATTCGGCGCACACTTGATTGTCGGCATGGGCGAGACCGAACACGATGTGCTCGGCGTCGTGCAACAGCTCCGCGACATGGGCGGGCACAGCCACATGTTCTGCTTTTTCCCGGAAAAGGGCTCGTTGATGGATCACCTGCCGGCGACGCCGCGCGATCAATGGCGACGGGTTCAACTGGCTCGCTACCTGATCGATTACTGCGGCGCCCGGATCGATCACATGCGCTTCGACGAGAACGGCCGGGTCGTCGACTTCGGGCTGCCGAAAAGCGAGCTGGATACCATCATCGGCACCGGCATGGCGTTTAGGACCTCGGGCTGCCCCGGCAAATTCCGGGACGATCTTTCGGCCTGCGACCGGCCTTATGGCGACTCGCCACCCAGCAACATCGCCAGCTACCCGTTCCAGCCCGGCAAGGCGGACATGAGAAAAATCCGCCGCCAGCTTGGGCAGTCGAAGTCGAAGCACTGATTGGAAATTGTCGCCAACGATGATTGACCTCGTGCTTCGAGACGCTTCGCTCCTCAGCATGAGGTCTGTCACTCAAGTTAAGGACCTCATCCTGAGGAGGCGCGAAGCGCTATCACGAAGGGTGATGCCGGTTTGAAAATGCAAGCTCCGTTCCGCGTCATCGATACCGGCATCGCAGAGGGCCGGCGCAATATCGCCTTCGACCAGGCATTGATCGACGCCCATTCTGCTGGCGAGATCCCGGACACCATTCGGTTTCTAAGGTTCAACCCCACCGCACTGGTCGGACGGCATCAAGCGGTCGGGCGGGAAATTCACGTCGATTACTGCCGGACAAACGGCATCGGCCTGGCCAGACGCATCACCGGTGGCGGCAGCATCTATTTCGACCAAGGGCAACTGGGATGGGAACTGGTCTTGCATCGCCGGACCTTGGGCATCCAAGGCCTGCCGGAAATTTCCGCCGCCATTTGCGAGGCGGCGGCGCATGGGCTTCAGAGCCTCGGTATCGACGCCCAGTTCCGACCCAGAAACGATATCGAGGTCGAGGGGCGCAAAATTTCCGGCACCGGCGGCTTCTTCGACGGCGACACGCTGTTCTTTCAGGGGACGCTTTTGCTGGATAGCGATCCCGAAGACATGGTGAAGGCGCTTCGCGTCCCGGCGGCGAAGCTGGCCAAGCGGAAACTGGATTCGGCGGCAGAGCGCGTCGTTACGCTGCGTCAATTGCTGGGCGACGCAATGCCCGATGTCGAGGCGGCGAAGGCAGCGCTATTGCAGGGGTTTAGGAAAAAGCTCGGCATCGAGACCTCGCCCGGCGCCGTCACCGAGGCCGAACAGGCCCGCGCCCGGCAAATATTCGATGATGAAATCGGTACCGACGAATTCGTCTGGGAATTGGACGATCCGGACGGCGACAAGGCGCTCCGCCGGGCCAGCCTGACCACACCGGGCGGCACGGTGACGGCCTATGTCCGGCTCACCGGCGGCAATCTCGATCGCATTCAGCAAATCCTGATCACCGGCGACTTTTTCGCCAATCCGCCGCGGCTGGTCTACGACTTAGAGGCCGCGCTCCGGGACCTGCCGGTCGAGAAGGCAAGCTTTCAGTTGAGCTGTTTTTTCGGCGATGCCAGTCGCGGGCAATTGTCTATTTCGGCAACGGACATTGAGCGCGTCATTCTTGATGCCGCGGGCGCGGTGCCGGCATGACCGCGCCAAAACGAAACCTCTACGTCATCCAGCATACCGATAGCGAATACCTGGGCCATATCGAGGACCACTTCGAAGGCCGCGACATCCGCTTCACCTACATCCGGGCACACACCACGGGCGGCAAGGTGCCGCCGTCGGCCCGGTTCGTCGATGGGGTGGTGTTTTTGGGCGGCGGCCCTTGGGGCGCTGCCGGCGGCCGCGATCTGCCGTCCTTGGCCGACGAGGTCAGATTGTCGCACGAGTGCCTGGCGCTCGGCATTCCGCAGATCGGTATCGGGCTCGGCGCGCAGATCGTCGCACTCGGCGGCGGCGGCGGCGTCGAGGCGGCGCCGCTGACGTTCGAGGTCGTGACCGCGACCCGGACCCGCGACGACGCGCTGAACGGGTTCATGCCGGCCAGCTTTCCGGCTGCCGTCTATATGCGCGACCGGCCGAAGCCGCCGGCCTATGCCGATATTCTGGCGGTCGATCCGGTCGGACGGCCGCTGGTCTTTCAGCTTGGGCCGAAGGCGTTCGGATTTTCCGGCCATCCTGGACTGAAGCGTGCCATGGTCGAGGACCTGATCATGGAATTCACCGACCAACCGGAAGACCCAGGTCCGGGGCTTCAGGAAATCGGCCGCTTGGGTAGCGCCTTCGAAGATGCCTTGGTCGGAATCATGACCGGAGTCATTCAACTGACCGGTCTGATGCAACCGAAAGCTACCGACCAACAAAT
>JAQBZY010000243.1 GCA_027620395.1 Pseudomonadota bacterium | reverse complement strand
CCTTCAACAGAGAATCTCAAAATATGAATCGCTTCAGGTGTTTATCCCGTTAAGTCGGGTACTGTGGGGACAGCCACCGAACTCGCGCCGAATTCGGTGACTGTCCCCGAATTATCTTTCCAGCACGTCCTTGACCTTGGCGGCCAGCGCCTTGAGGGTGAACGGCTTGCCGAGGAACTCGATCCCCTCCTCCTTGCCGACGCCGCCCCTAAACACGTCCTCGGAATAACCCGACATCAGGATCACCTTGACGCCCGGAAGTTCGTGCCTGGCGATATTGACCAGGGTGTGGCCGTCCATGCCGGGCATGACCACGTCCGAGATGATCAGATCGATCTTGCGGTCGCTCTTGGCAATCACGTCCAAGGCGGTTTCGCCGTCCGTCGCCTCGAGCACGTCGTAGCCCTTGTTCCTGAGCGCCCGGGCGCCGAACAGACGCACCGCGTCCTCATCCTCGACCAGCAGCACCGTCCCCTGCCCGGTCAGATCGCCGTCCAACATCGCCGCCGCCGGGACCGCGTCGGCGGCCGTCTTGACCGAGGCCACCGGCGTGTGCACCGGCAGGTGGATTAAAAACGTCGTCCCGGTGCCGACGGCGCTTTCGACGAAAATATGGCCGCCGGCCTGATGCACGATCCCATAGACCGTCGACAGGCCAAGCCCGGTGCCGGCGCCGACTTCCTTGGTCGAGAAGAACGGCTCGAAGATCCGTTCCAGATTCTCCTTCGGAATCCCGGTGCCGGTGTCGGCGACCTCGATCACGATATAGTCGCCGGCCGGCATCACGTCGTGGCCTCTGGGCGTCGGCTTGTCGAGATGCCTGGCCCGGCTGCGGATGGTGATGGTGCCGCCGCCCGGCATGGCGTCCCTGGCGTTGACGCAGAGATTGATGATCACCTGGTCGAACTGGCCGCGGTCGAACAGCACCGCGCCCAAGGCCCGGCCGTGCTCCATCTTGAGCTCCACTGTCTCGCCGATCAGCCGCCCGAGCAGATTGGAGAGCTCGGCCAACTGCTCGGTCAAATCCATGACCTCGGGCTCAAGCTTCTGCTTCCTGGAAAAGGCCAAAAGCTGGCGGACCAGATTGGTGGCGCGGTTGGCGTTCTGCTTGATTTGCATGATGTCGGCGAAGTCCGGGTCGTCCGGTCCGCGCTTGGCCAGCAGCAAATCGGAAAAGCCGATCATCGCCGTCAGCAGATTGTTGAAATCGTGCGCGACGCCGCCGGCCAATTGGCCGACCGCCTGCATCTTCTGCGATTGCGTGAATTGAATTTCCAAGTTCTTTTGCTCGGTGGTGTCGATCAGATGCAAGACCAGGCCCTCGGCGTCGCCGTCGGCGCCACCGTCGACCCTGGCCGCCGTCAAGTCGACCGAGACCTCGCCGCCGTCCGGCCGCAGCAGCCGAGATTCCAAATGCGCGCCATGACCGACGCCCATCACGACTTTCGAGAGCGCCGCCGCGACCTCGTCGCGGTCTTCGAGCACGACGGCATCGGCGAACGGCATTCCGGTCGCATCGGCGCCGAGCCCGAGCAACCGGCGGAACGCGAGATTGCTCCCGACCACATCGCCGCTCAAACCCAGGAAGGCGATCCCGACCTGGGCTTCGTGATAGAGCCAGCGAAACCGGTCCGTCAGCATCGCCATTTCGGCGTCGGCGGCCGGATCGGGCTGGACCGTGGCCTCGCTCGACGCCAAGCCCGATCCAATCGCCGTCATATCGAGGGCAACATCGCGGATCAGCAGCGAACGGGTGTAGCGCGGCGTCACGCCGTCCTTGTCGATGGCGGCGGTCTGCATCAGGGTCGCGACGAACGCCTCGCCTTGCCTTGGCTGCAACGTCACGACGCCCATGCTGACACCGGCCAATTCGCCTAGTTCCCTGGCATCGACGACGAAATCGCCGAGCGAGCCACCGATCAGGGTGTCCTTGTCGACGCCCAACCAGTCGGCGAGCACCTGATTGGCTCTTTCGATGACGCCATTTGCTCCGGCCGACAGAAAACCCAATGGCATCATTTCGAAAATATCGGCCAAGGTGGCGTTCTCGCGCTGGATCTCGGCGTGCCCCTTGACGATCTCGGTCACGTCGTCGAGCTGCCACACCCGTCCGCCGGTCAATAGCCGGCGGCTGCGCCAACGAATCACCCGGCCGGCCAATCTGGCGAAGCCGGCATCGGCGTCGGGTTCGGGCGGAACGCCAAGCGCGTCCAACGCACGGGCGCCGTCAGCGATACCGATCTGGGCCAACAGATTGCGCGCCGAAGCGTTCGATTCGGCGATCTCGCCGTCGGCACCGCTGATCATGATCGCCGCCGAGGTGGCGTCGAAGGCCTGGGGCCGGCGGTCCGTGCGGCGGGCAGCCGCATTCCGGCCGGCGGTCCAGGCGGCAATTAAGGCCAACAGCGCCGCCGCCGCCGCCAACGCCGGGGCCCAAATCGCCCGCAGTCCCGGCACTGACGTCCAAATATAATAGGCGGCGGCGAGCGCCGCGATGGCGATCAACGCCGGCGTGACAGCCGATCCACGCCGTGCGCGCACCGGCGGCTTGACCATGTCATTGCCAGCGATTTGCTTCACGCCGCTCATTGGACCGGCGCCGTCAATGCGGCAGCTTTCCCTTGAGGCGCATGACGTAGCCAATCACCTCGGCGACGGCTATGAAATGCTCGGTCGGAATTTGATCTTCGAGATCGACCGACGCATATAGAGCCCTGGCCAGAGGCGCGTTCTCGACGATCGGAATATCGTTTTCCTCGGCCACTTCGCGGATCTTGAAGGCAATATGGTCCATCCCCTTGGCGACCAGAACCGGCGCCGACATCTCGTCCATCTTGTATTGGAGGGCGACGGCGTAGTGCGTCGGGTTGGTGATGACGACATCGGCCTCGGGCACCCTCGACATCATCCGTTGCCGTGCACGTTGCTGGCGCAGCGCGCGGATCTTGGCCTTGACCTGCGGATCGCCTTCCGACTGCTTGTGCTCGTCCTTGACCTCCTGCTTCGACATCCGCATGTCTTTGGTGAAGCTGAATTTCTGATAGGCAAAATCGAGACCGGCGATCGCCGTCATCACCGCGACCGCGGACGCGGCAAGTCGGATCGAGATTTCGTAAATTCGACGAATGGTCTCGTCGATCGGCACGCCGGGCACCAGTTCGATGTCGCCCAGCAGCGGCAACGTAACCCCGAAGGCGACAGCGGCGACAAGCACCAATTTGGCGATCCCTTTCAGGAATTCGACGACTGCCTTGGAAGACAGCATTCGCTTGGAGCCGCTGACCAGCGACAACTTCGAAAGATCGGGCATGATCTTATCCGGCGCCAAAAGAAAGCCGACTTGCACCACGTTGCTGGCCAGCGCGAATACGACCAAAAGCGCGAATAGCGGCGCCGAGGCCAGCATGGCGTCGACCACGGCGCCGGTCAGCAGCGCCAGCAACGATTCGAAATCAGCCGACATCGCATGCGGCATCTCGATGAACCGGGTGCCCGACGCCCTGATCTGGGCGGCCATGAACGCCGCCATGAAGACAATGCCGAACGTGCCGGCCAGCAGCACGGCCCAGGACTTGACTTCCTGCGACTGCGCGACCTGCCCTTTATCGCGGGCGCGAGAAAGTTTTTTGTCGGACGGGTCTTCGGTTTTTTGGGCGTCGTCTTCTTCAGCCATCGGATCCTCGCGGCCCTCGGTCTACGGCGCTAAAAACGGCACAAAAGCGGCGCCGAAGCGCTGCATGAACTCCAGCATGATGCCAGAAAGCGTCACCATAAGCACCCAGAACTGTGCCGAAATTTGGAACGGCAGGCCAAAAAAGAACACCTGCAGCGTCGGCATCAACCGGCCCAGGATGCCAAGCCCGATATAGTAGACGAGGGCCACTAGAAGCATCGGCGCCGACAGTTGCAGCCCCAGTGCGAAGGCGTCGGCAACATGCCTGGCAACCAAATTCGTCATGTCGCCGACCATCGGTGCCCCGCCCGGCGTGAACAGCGTGTAGCTGTCGGCAAGCGCCCGCAGCATCAGATGGTGCAAATCGGTCACGAACATCATGACCACCGCCATGGTGCTGAGCAGACTGGCT
>JAQBZY010000242.1 GCA_027620395.1 Pseudomonadota bacterium | reverse complement strand
TTGGACCCGGGTCGGGATCCCTAAGCTTTCCAGCACGCTTTGCATGGCGAGCGCGTTCAGGACCGTCGCCAACATGCCCATATAGTCGGCGGTCGTGCGCTCAATTTTCGATTTGGCGAGCGACACGCCGCGGAAAATATTGCCGGCGCCGATGACCAGGCACACCTGCACGCCGGTTGCATGAACGGCGGCGATTTCCTTGGCGATCCGCTCGACGGTTTCGGGATCGAGGCCGAACCCGCTCTGGCCCATCAAGGCCTCGCCGGAGAGCTTCAGAAGGACGCGCTTATAGCCTTTGTTTTTGGTCATGTTGGAGGCGCTCGCGGACAAGTGATTCCGAGGAATGGCCGGAAACTATATCAGGTGCACCCGGCAGTTCCGACCGGAAAACGGCGGGACCGCCGCTCAGTCGTCGAGCCGGATTAAAAATCAGCCGCGGCCAGCCCCCGCCGCGACCTCGGCGGCGAAGTCCTCGTCCTTCTTTTCAATGCCCTCGCCAAGCACGAAAAGCCTGAATCCCGCCACTTTCACGGCGCCACCGGCGCTCTTTGCCGCGTCTTCCAAGACCTTGGAGACCTTGCTTTCGCCGTCGATGACGAAGACCTGATCGACCAGGCAGACTTCTTCGTAGTACTTGCGGACTCGGCCCTCGATCATCTTTTCGATGATGTTGTCGGGCTTACCCGATTCGCGGGCCTGCTCGATCAAGACCGCCCGCTCGCGCTCGACCAAAGCCGGATCAAGATCGTCGCGGCTGACCGATTGCGGTTTGGCCGCCGCCACGTGCATGGCGATCTGCTTGCCGACGTCGGCCAGACCGTCTTTACCGCCAGCCGATTCCAGGCTAACCAGAACGCCGATCTTGCCGAGGCCGCTGGTCAAGCTGTTGTGAACATAGCTCGCCAAGGCGCCGTTTTTGATTTCGATCGTGGCGGCGCGGCGGATGTTCATGTTCTCGCCGATGGTGGCGATCATCTGTGTCAGTTCGTCGGCGACGGTGTGGCCGGCCCCTGGATAGGCCAGCGACTTCAGCTTGTCGACATCGCCGCCGGCGTCGATGGCAAGCTTGGCGGCCATCGCGACGAAGCCCTGAAACGTTTCGTTGCGGGCCACGAAATCGGTTTCGGCGTTGACTTCGACGACGGCGGCCCTGTTGCCGTCGACGTGCACGCCGACCAAACCCTCGGCGGCGACGCGACCGGCCTTCTTGGCGGCGGCGGCAAGGCCTTTGGTCCGAAGCCAGTCGACGGCCGCTTCCAATTCGCCGTTGGCTTCGCCGAGTGCTTTCTTGCAATCCATCATGCCGGCGCCGGTTTTTTCGCGCAGTTCTTTTACCAGTGCTGCCGTGATCTCAGCCATGTTCCGTTCCTTGTTTCCGTATATCCATCGAAGATCGGCGGCGATGCCGATCAGGTGCGATCAGACCTGGGCCGCTTCCGGGGTTTCGGCCGTGACCGCTTCCGGGGTTTCGGCCGTGACCGCCACCGGGGTTTCGGCGTCGGCAGCTTCGGCGATCTCCGCCGGCACGTCCTCGACCGGAGCCTCGCTAGCGCCAATATCGACACCGCGCGACCCCGCCTCGGCCTGCAACCCGTCCAATGCCGAGCCGACGAGCAAATCGCAATACAGCGAGATCGCCCGAATTGCATCGTCGTTGCCTGGTACCGGATGGGTGATCCCTTCCGGGTTGGCGTTGGAATCGATCACTCCGACGACCGGAATGTTCAATTTGTTGGCTTCCTTGATGGCGATGTCTTCCTTCATGGTGTCGATGACCACCAGGATGTCCGGCAGGCCGCCCATGTCCTTGATGCCGCCCAAGGCCCGTTCGAGCTTTTCGCGCTCGCGGGTCAGGTTCAACTGTTCCTTCTTGGTCAACCCCTGGACGTCGGTCTCGTTGTCGAGCAGCGTCTCCAGATCCTTGAGCCGCTTGATCGAGTTCGAAATGGTCCGCCAGTTGGTCAGCATGCCGCCGAGCCAGCGATGGTTGACGTAATACTGACCGCAGCGCTTGGCGGCGTCGGCGATCTTCTTCTGGGCCTGACGCTTGGTGCCGACGAACAGCACGCGGCCGCCACCCGCGACGACATCACGAACCGCCAGCATCGCTTGATGCAATAGCGGCACCGTCTGCTGCAAATCGATGATGTGAATGCCGTTTCGGTCGCCGAAAATAAACGGCGCCATTTTCGGATTCCAACGGCGTGTATTGTGACCGAAGTGAACGCCGGCTTCCAAAAGCTGACGCATCGTGAACTCGGGAAGAGCCATCTGGCATACTCCTTTTCCGGTTGAGCCTCCGCGGGGTTGGCCGGTTACCCGGCACCGGAACGACGATGTCTGCGAATTTGCGCCGACTGCCGCTATACCCGCGTGCGAATTGGGCCGGGTTCTAGCCCTTCGTTAGCGGGAAAGCAAGCCGCCTGATCCCTGGGTAGTGTCTCAGTTTGAACCTCATCCTGAGGGCGCCCACAACCTCGCCCTTCGAGACGGCCGGTTCCCGGCCTCCTCAGGGTGAGGTTGTGGACGTGTCTCGTGCGCGAAGCGGGCGGCACGCCTAGGAGAGGTTCAAACTGAGACACTCCAGATCCCTGTCATTCGGTGGGTTTGCGCAAGCGCTGCACTGACTGCCGACTGATGCTGGCTTCAGCCCCAAGCAAAGAGCCGGTTTATGGAAATTAATCAAATAATTTCAATGCGTTAATCTGATGGTGCCGGATCGGCCCCATCGTCCCTTTGTTAAATGGTACTTTCGATCAGGCAGTAAGTTATGCATTCTCCGACCAATTGATGATCCAATTGGAGCCAATGCGCCATGCAACACACCGATGAACTGGGCCTGCTGATCGGCTTTCCCCTGCCCGGCTGGACAACGCCGGCGCGGCCACCGAAGACGCCGATGCTGGGGCGGACCTGCCGGGTCGAGCCGTTGGATGTGGAACAGCACGCGGCCGAGCTATTCGCCGCCAATCAGCAAGACCACGAGAACCGAATTTGGGCCTACTTGGCCTATGGCCCGTTCAGCGATCTGGCGTCCTACCGGGCCTGGATGGAAAAGACCTGCCTCGGCCCCGATCCAATGTTTCATGCCATCGTCGATCTCGTGACGGAGAAGGCCGTCGGCGTCGCCAGTTATTTAAGGATCGATCCGCCGGCCGGCTCGATCGAGGTCGGGCACATCAACTACGCGCCGCCGATGCAACGCTCAATCGCCGCCACCGAGGCGATGTATCTGATGATGCGCCGGGTCTTTGAACTGGGATATCGCCGCTACGAGTGGAAGTGCGACAATGCCAACGCCCGCTCGCGTCGGTCCGCGGAACGCTTGGGCTTCACCTTCGAAGGCGTTTTCCGCCAGTGCACGGTCTATAAGGGCCGCAACCGCGACACCGCCTGGTTCTCGATCCTGGACAAGGAATGGCCGGCCGTGCAACAGGCTTTCGAAACCTGGCTCGATCCGAAAAACTTCGACGCCAAGGGGCAGCAGCGCCAGGCGCTTTTCGATCTGACCAAAAAGGCGCTGACGTCGACGTAATTGTCGGCGAGGTTCTCGCCACCTTCAATCCGTCACCTCATCTCGTCCCCGGCTTGCCTCGGGCCTGTCCCGGGGGGCACTGGATTACGGGACGGTGCTTGGCGCCGCCCAAAACGACGAAATATTGCGGCTACCGGCCCCTATTTCGGCATCTTGTGGCCGCTGTGCATGTTGCCTTGATTTAGGCCGCCCTTCGCCGGCCGGCCAGTGCTGGGGCCGGACGCGCCGGCCGACAGCACGTCGACATCGACGGTGACGGAACCGGCTTTCTCGAACACCAACGTCAGCGGGAACTTGTCGCCCATCGTCAAAGGCTTCTTGAGACCGATGAACATCACGTGCCGGCCGCCTGGTCCGAACACCGTCGGCGGGCCGGGGAGAATATCCGTCGCATCGACCTGGCGCATCCTCATGATCGCGCCGTCCATCAGGTGGGTATGAATTTCGGTCCGCTCGGCGATATCGGATTTGACGGCGATCAGGCGATCCGGCGCCGGCCCCTTGTTGACGATGACCATATAGGCGGCACCGGCCTTGGCCGGGCCGGCGGAGGCCCGGGCC
>JAQBZY010000241.1 GCA_027620395.1 Pseudomonadota bacterium | reverse complement strand
GGGCTCGGTGATGCAGATCGCCGGCTTGTCGCCGGCCAACACCAGCGATGCGGCCAGCTTCTTCTGCGCGTCCGAGCCGTAGCGCATGACGGCGCTGACGGCACCCATGTTGGCTTCGACGACGATGCGCCCGGTGACGCCACAGACCTTGGCCATTTCCTCGACGACCAGGACGGCATCGAGGAACGAGAGCCCCTGCCCGCCATATTCCTTCGGGATCGTCATCCCCATGAACCCGGCCTTGGTCAAGTCCTCGACGTTGTGCCACGGATAGGCCTCGCTACGGTCGATCTCGGCGGCGCGGCCGGCAATCACTCGCTCGGCGAGGCGTCGGGCCGCGGCCTGAATGTCGCGCTGTGTGTCGGTGAGTTGGAACATGATCGCTCTCCCGTTCAAATGGCGCCGGCGTCGCGGAGCTTTTGCAGCGCCGCCGGATCGAGATTGAGAATTTCCTTGAGAACTTCGTCGGTATGCTGGCCAACCATCGGCGGCGGCCGTCGATAGCTGACCGGTGTTTCCGAGAGCTTGATCGGATTGCCGATCAGGCGGCACTTGCCGTCGGCGGAAGCCGGGTGATCGATCTCGATGGCCATGCCGCGATGGCGGATTTGCGGATCCTCGAAGGCCTGCGGCACGGTATTGACCGGCGCCGACGGCACACCCAACGGCGCCAAACCGTCGACCCATTCCTGGGTGGTCTTGGCGACGGTCGCCTTGCGCATGATCGGCGTGATGGCGTCGCGGTTCCGGACCCTGAGATCGTTGGTCAAGAACCGGGGATCGGTGGCGGCGTCCGCGATGCCGGCGAAAGCGCAGAACCGCCGGTACTGACTGTCATTGCCGATGGCCAGGATCACGTAACCGTCGGCGGTCGGAAAGACATCGTAGGGAACGATGTTCGAATGCGCGTTGCCGCGCCGGACCGGTTCCCTGCCGTGCGTCAGATAGTTGACGCCTTCGTTGATCAACCAGGCGACCTGGGCATCTAGAAGCGCCAGATCGACCAGTTGCCCGTGCCCGGTTTTCTGGGCGTGGTGCAGCGCCGCCAACAGCGCCGTCGTCGCATACATGCCGCACATCACATCCGAGATGCCGACGCCGACCTTGCAGGGATCGCCATCGGCCGGGCCGGTCAGGCTCATGATGCCGCCCATGCCCTGCGCCAGCATGTCGTAGCCGGCCCGGGGCGCATACGGCCCGGTGCGGCCGAAACCGGATATGTGGACATAGACCAGGGACGGGAACTCGGCGTGGATATCATCATAGCCGAGGCCGTGCTTTTCGAGGCCGCCGACCTTAAAATTGTGGATCATCACGTCAGACGTCTTGGCCAACGACTTAATCAACTTGACGCCATCGGGATTGCCGATGTCGACGGTGACCGAGCGCTTGTTGCGGTTCGACGCCATGTAATAGGCGCTTTCGCGGGTGTCGTTGCCGTCCTTGTCCTTGAGATAGGGCGGCCCCCAGCCCCGCGTGTCGTCGCCATCGACTGGCTTTTCGATCTTGATGATGTCGGCGCCGAGATCGCCCAGAAGCTGCGTGCAGGTGGGGCCGGCCAGAATCCGCGTCAGATCGAGAATGCGGACACCATTGAGCGGACCAGTGTTGGCTTGCATTTAACTCTCCTGTCGATGCCGACGGCCGGCGGCGGCCACGCGATGGCGGCCCGACTGATTCCTAGCCGCTTCTGATGCTTGAGAAAAACGAATAATACTGAAAGTTATCTTGAGCAGTTTTCATGATTTAACGGTCCCCATCTTGCGTTACCGGCGCCGGGGTTCCGATGCAAGGTCGGCCAGGATGGCGACGAAGGCCTTGATCAGATGTGCCTTCGGATTGTCACGGCGTTCGACGACGCCGACGACGCGGCCCAACGGCGGGTCGCCGAACGCAACCCGCTCGATGTTTTCCGGAAGCGCCGAGCCGGCCCGGTCGGGGACCACGGAAACGCCGAGCCCATGCGCCACCATCTGGGCGATGGCTTCGAGCGAATCGATTTCCATACCGGTGCTGACCCGGATGCCGCGGTCCTTCAGGTGCGTGTCGATCAGCCGGCCGGCCCAGGCGAACCGTTGGAAACGGATGAACGGGCCGGCCAACAAAAGTTCCCGGTCGGTCTTGCCGGGCGTGCCCTTGGGCGCGATCACCATCAGCGGCTCCTCGGCGTAGGGATGCCAGCTCAATCCGGTTTGCAGCCGCGCCGGCTCGCTGACCACGGCGCCATCCAATTCGCCGTTATGCACCCGTCCGACCAGATCAGCCGAGAGCCCGCTTGAAACCCTGATCCGCAGATCCGGGTGCTGGCCGCGGATCGCGCTCAAGGCCGGCGGCAGGATGCCCGACAACAGCGTCGGCACGGCGCCGATATCGAGTGTCCCAGCCAACGTCTCGCCGGCGACGGCTTCGGATAGGTTCTCGCATTGCTCAATGATCTCGCGGGCCCGATCGACGATGGTGCGGCCACGGGCATTGAGCCTGGGCGGCCGCGTCGTGCGGTCGAACAGCTTGCTGTCGAGTTGCTTTTCGAGCGCCTTGATATGCAGACTGATCGCCGACTGAGTGAGGCCGATGGCGTCGCCGGCGGCGGCGAACGATCCATGTTCGGCGATGGCGATCAGGGTCTTGAGGTGACGAAGATCCATGCGCCGAGATTAACCGCAATTGCACGGTTGCAAAAGCGGCGCCGGCCTCGGAAACTCGTTCATTTCCAACATGGATCCAGACATGGGCGATCATACCGACAAGCAGCGCGAGGCCTATCAGATGATGCAGGCCGAGCGCGAGAAGGCGGCCCGTGACAAGGCCGGCCAATCCAATGCGGACGCCGAGAAGCTGGTCTCGGGGCACTGGGGTGGGTCCGGAGACAAGTCAGGCGCGCCGGTTCCGGCCGTGACCGAGGAAGCATTGGCCCACAACATGAGCATCGCCGGCCAAGCGGATATCCGGATCAAGGACATCAAAGGGCAAGCCGCGACCGAAGTCCTGCACGTCAATGCCGGCCGGCCGCTCCGCGAGGCGATCGATTTCCTGGCCGTGCATAGAATTGGCCTGTCGCTGGTCATCGACGCCAACGGCGCATTGGCCGGCGTGCTATCGGAACGCGATGTGATCCGCGCCATCGCCGAACACGGCGCCGACGCGCTCAAGCTGCCAATCGACGCCTTCATGATGGTCGATGTCTACACCTGCTCGTCAAACGACCGCGTCGCCGATATTGCCGCCGTGATGTCGGCCAGGCATTTCCGGCACGTGCCAATCGTCGACGACGGTTATCTGATGGGCATGGTCAGCGCCTCCGACATCGTCAAGTACCTCGGAACACGCCGACAAGGCTGAACTGGTTCCCATGCTCCCTGTCCCACCAGCGCCGCTTCGCGCCGCCGCCTTGATGATCGTGGCCAGCGCGCTCATAGCGGTGACGATGCTATTGGCGAAAATTCTTGGCGCCGGCGTCGATGGGCCTGGCTTGCATCCGCTGCAAGTCAGCGCCGGCCGGTTCTTTTTCGGATTTTGCGCCTTGAGTGTGGTTGCGGTTCGGCTGCGTCCGGCCTTCGCCGGTGCCGTGTGGAAAGTGCACGCGGCGCGGTCGTTGAGCGGCTGGCTCGGCGTTAGTTGCATGTTCGCCGCCGCCGCCCGGATGCCGCTCGCTGAGGCAACGGCAATCAGCTTCCTGAGCCCTTTGGCGGCGATGCTACTGGCCATCTTCTTTCTTCGCGAACGGGTCGGCCCGGTCCGATGGACGGCGGCGGCGATATCGGTGGTGGGCGCAATGATCCTGATTCGACCCGGCACCGAGACGTTTCAACCAGCCGCCTTGATCGCGCTCTCGGCCGCATTGCTGATGGGAATCGAGACGATCCTGATCAAGCGGCTGACATCGAACGAGCCGCCGATGCGGATATTACTGATTAATAACGCGATCGGCGGCATGATCGCGGTGTCGGCGGCTTCGTTCGTCTGGACCTGGCCTAGCCCGGCCGAGTGGGCGCTGTTGGTGCTGCTCGGCGCCACCATGGTCACGGCGCAAGGCTGCTTCATCCAGTCGATGCGGCGCGCCGACGCCAGTTACGTGATTCCGTTCGTATATGCGACGCTGATCTT
>JAQBZY010000240.1 GCA_027620395.1 Pseudomonadota bacterium | reverse complement strand
CCCTGCCAATTCCTGACCCAGCATTGCCGGGATGAATTCGGCGCACTGCACCGGGGTGCCGGCGGTGGCCCGGCGGTCGAAGCCGATCACGCGGCGGCCGGCTTCGGCGGCGATGCGGGCGGCCCTGGCGCCGGCGGGGCCAAGCCCGACCACGGCGATATCGGCGTCGATGCTATTCATGCGGCACACGACGCACTGAGCTTGCCGGTCGGGCTGCCGCCGATCTTGATCGAACAGCAGGCATGTTCCTGATGGAACGGCCGGCCGATGGCGCCGGCGACCGCCAGAGTGCCGTCGGCGGGGAAGGCGATGCCGTCCAAGCCGGCCATGACGGCGTAGGCATCGGTGATGCGCTTGTGCATGCCGGCCGGACGGGCGCAGCCGAGCAGAACCTGTTGATTTGGAAGCCGCCGCCGGGCTTCCAGAAATATCCGGCCGACATCCACCGTCGTTGGCGTCTTGAAGGTCTTGCCCTTGGCGTAAAACGGCATCACCACGACGAGCACCAGCGCATGCACGCCGTGCCTGGAAACGATCTCAAGCGCGTTGGCCTCGCCCAAGATATCGCCGTAATGGAGTCCGATGACGATGTGCGGCACGATCTCCATCTTGGTCGTGCAAAGGGCCGCTAGAGTGTGCTCAAAATCCTCGACCGGCCGATCCAGATGATAGACATCCTTGATCGTCGCCGCCGAGCCGATGACGTCCATCATGGCGGTGTCGACGCCGGCGCTTTCCATCTGCTTGGCGCGGGTCTCGTCCAACAGCGCGGTGTGAATCGCGATCTTGATCTCGGGGTGGTCGCGCTTGAGACCCTTGATGACGGGATAGAAACGCTCGTAGGCGATCTCATTCTTGCGGTTCGAGCCGCCGGAAAGCAGAAACCCTTGCAAATCCTGTAGCATGATCAAATCGCGGATCTTGCGGTCGAGCATCTCGGGCGAGGTCGCCGGGATCATCGGCTCCAAAATTTTCGCCTGGCAGTGATCGCACATCAACGCGCAGCCGCCGGCGGTGATCGAGAAGGCGGGGAAGCTGTTCTTCGAACACCCCTTCATTTCCGCCGATTCAAAATCCTTGAAAGTCGGTGTCGAAAAGCGGATCGGCTTCAGGGTGACGTGGGCAGCGGCGGCCTCGAAGTCGGCGATCAGGCCCAAGTCGAGATCGGCATCCTCCAACTCCTCAATGTGGCTGAGCGCGTCAAGCCAGCCCATGCGGCCTCCCGATTAACATATATAATTTATTGAATATGATGGTGGCAGCTTTTGCCATGTCGATCAATCCGCAATTGGCTATCAGCGGGGGTCCGCATTGCATCCTTCGAGGCGCCCGCTTGTACGGGCTCCTCAGGATGAGGAAATAGCAGAACGATCAATCTCATCTTGAGGAGGGCCATAGGCCCGTCTCGAAAGATGAAGGTTGAGCGGACGGCGAGTCGACGTGGGGTGCGGGTAGATTTTCCAACAGCGCCGAAACTTCGGCGCGAACGGATGCACGGCTAGGCGGATCTTCAAGTGATTCGAACCACACCGGGTTCACGTCTTCGTCGTCGATCAGATCGCAGGAGAGTTCGGCGAAGCGCCTTCGCATGGTCTCCAGGATCGGAACATTGGTCTCAAAGACGTTGAGGCGTCCCCAAAGTCCGGACCAGCATCTGGCCGCGGTCCACGGATTGTAGCCGCCGCCGCCAAGCACCACGGCGCCGGGGACCGCTTCGATTGCCGCCTCGACCGCCGACCAAAGTGCTGCGTTTGAAAGCAGCATGCCGGCCAGCGGATCGCCGGCCAATCCGTCGGCGCCGCAGGTGACGACGACGGCGGCGGGACGGAGTGCGCGCTTGATCGGCAGAATCGCGCCCTCGATCAACGCATTGATTTCAGAATCGTTGAACCCGTGCGGCACCGGAAAGTTATAGACATTGCTGCCGGCGGGGCCGTGCGCAGTTCCTGTGTTCGGCCAACGGCCGGCTTCATGGATCGAGATCGTCGCGACTCTCGGGTCATTGGCGAAGGCCAACTCGACGCCGTCGCCGTGGTGCGCGTCGAGATCGAGATAGAGCACCGGCTCGGCGCCGCCCTCCAGAAGCGTCAGGATCGCCATCACTGGATCGTTGAAATAGCAGAATCCGTGTGCGCGGTCCGGCATGCCGTGGTGCGTGCCGCCGGCCGGGTTGAAGCCGATGCCGCCGGCGAGCGCCACCTTGGCGGCGGCGCTGGAACCGCCACAAGATGTCCGGGCGCGGGCAAATAGGCCTTCGAAAACGGGGTTCTCGCGGGTGCCTAAGTTATAACGTTCCCGGTCCTCGATCTCGGCCCGGCCATTGCCGTCGCAACGCTGGACGGCGGCGATATAGTCGGCGGCATGGAAGCGGGTAAGCTCGTCGATGCTGGCCGGCGGTGACGGTTCGAAACCGTCCGGAAGCCAGCCCAACGCCTGGCAAAGCTCGATCACCAGACCGACCCTTGGGATGGCTAGTGGATGATTGTCGCCAAAGCCCTGGCGGCGATAGATTTCAGATCCGAAAAAAACGGTCCGGCGGCCTGTCATCCGGGCTGCGGCTGGCCGCTGGTTCCGGTCATCCGGTTGTCGATCAATTGCATCGCCGCTTCGGCACAAGAACTGGCGAGGGCGCGGCGTTTCGGACAGTTGCGGACGGCCTTGGCCATTCCGGCGGCATCAGTGACGCCAAGGGCCCGTAGGCTGACCTCGGTCGGATAAAGCGTCGCGTGCAGAAATCGTTCGATCAGCATTCTGACCACGATGCGGAAGCCGAGCCGGCGCAGCGGCCCCGTCCTGGCCAGCTTCAAGTCGATCATCGCCTTCGCCGCCGCCATGTGCCGGGCCTCGTCGCGGTGATGCAGCCGCATCACCGCCGTCGCGGTCGGACAGATATCCTGGCCATCCGTCTCGGCGGCGCGGAGCGCCTTCAAAGCGAAGCTGTCGGTCACCGACTCGCCAATAAAGACCATGGCCCAAAAAGCCGCACCTTCTGGGTCGAGTCTTTTTGCCACGGCATGCAATAACCAGGTCGGCCCCAACAGCCGGACACCGCCCATGCCGGCGCGGTCGATCATCTCAAGGAACATCAGGCCGTGCCCGGCTTCCTCGCGGACCTCTTGTAAGACGACCCGGGTTTCGGCCGCCGCTTGCGCGACGAATCCCTGATGCGTGACGCGGAGGATCAGAAGCCCCTCGAGCCAGAGCCCGGCGGCGCAGAGCCTGGCGAAATCGATCCTCGATGCGGCCAGGCGGACGGATTTGTCCATGTCTTGCCAAACCGGCAGCGTGTTCAGGCTAACCAGGCTATCGGGAAGCCACGGTAGCGCCGGATCGGCGGCGGCCCATGGTACTTCGCGGACCGGGTCCTGGTAATCGGCGGCCAACATCGCCAAACGCTCCAGAATGCCGCTCATGCGCTCACCGTTCTGGCTAAAGTCGCGGTGACGGTTCCGGTTTGCCGATAGGCGCTGGTGATCAAATTCAGCGACGTTGTAATTTCAGTGACGGAAAGATCGCCGCCACCGACCATCAAGCTGACCCGGTCGAGGCCGGATGCCTCAAGGCCGGCAAGGCGCTTGGCGACGTGCGCCGAATCGCCGACGGCGGCAAGGCCGAGGGTCTCAAGGACGCCGATGCTCAACAGCCGGTCCACCAGCGGCACCGTCCAGCCTAGCTTCCGATAATCCTCATAGCCCTCGACCTGATTGGCCAGCATCGGCTTGGCGATCTCGAATAGCCGCCGGTAGACCCAGACAATGCCGCGTTCGGCGCGGGCGCTGGCGGTGGCGTGATCTTGCTCGGCATAAACGGAAAGGGTGAACGACGTTTTACCTTCGGGGGCGAGGCGCCTGTAGCGCTTGAGATCAGCCTCGACGAACGGCCATGGTTTGAACGGACCGGTCATGACCGAGAGTCCCAGTTCGGCGGCGAGATCGAAGCTTTCCGGACTGACGGCAGCGAGCCAACCGGTTCCGATGGCGGGTGGCGGCGGGTTGACCGATAGGCGTTCGCCGCCACGCTCGACCTCTCCGGTCGCGAGGATGCCGGCGAGGGCATGGAACCGTTCTAGAAAAATCCGCCGGCTGTCTTTTGGCTCGACCCCGAATG
>JAQBZY010000239.1 GCA_027620395.1 Pseudomonadota bacterium | reverse complement strand
CTTGGTGTCGCAAAGCGGCACCATTCTGGGGACGCTGCTATCGCGTGGCGCGGCGCGCGGCATCGGATTTTCCAGAATGATCTCGGTCGGCAACGAAGCGGATTTGGGCGTTGGCGCCTTGGTCGATCTGTTGACTGACGATCCCGAGACCGACGCCATTCTGTTGTTCTTGGAAGCGCTCCGCGATGCCCCGGCATTGGCTGCCGCCGCCAGGCGCGCCTTCAAGGCCGGCAAGCCGGTGATTGCCTATAAGCTTGGCCGTTCCGAGGTCGGCCGCGCCGTGGCGCTGTCGCACTCGGGCGCGCTGGCCGGCGAGGACGCCGCCATCGACGCATTTTTCCGAGCCCATGGCATCGTCCGGGTCGGGACGCTGGAAGGTTTGTTCGAGGCGCCGCCGCTTCTCATCGGTGCCCGGCCGGCCAAGGGGCGGCGGGTGGCGGTGATGACGACCACCGGTGGCGGGGCGGCGACCGTGGTTGACCGCTTGGGTGCGGCGGGAATGACGCTGGTGCCGGCGCCGGAACGACTGCATGCGCGGCTGGCTGAGTTCAATCTGAAGATCGGTCGAGGGCCGATTGTCGATCTGACCATGGCCGGCACCCGGGACGGCATCTACGGCGCCGCGCTCAAGGAGCTTTTGGATGGCGACGAATGCGACGCCGTGGTTTGCGTCGTCGGGTCGTCGGCGCAGTTCCATCCCGACCTCGCTGTTCGTCCGATTGTCGAAGCTGCCGCGGATGCGGCGAAGCCGGTCGCCGGTTTCATGGTACCGGAGGCCGGTCAGTCGCTCCGGTTGTTGGCCGACGCGGGAATCGCCGCATTTCGGACCCCGGAAGCCTGCGCTGACGCCATGCGGGCTTATTTCGATTGGCGGACACCGGCCGATCAAGGCGGCGGCCGGACTGACGATCTCAAGGCCGCCACCGTGGTTTTGGGTAAATACGCCGGCCGAGCGTTCGACGAGGCGATGTCGCTGGAATTGTTCTCGGCGCTTGGCATTCCGGCGGCGCCGCATGCGGTGATTGGTGCCGGCGGCGACACGCCGGGGATCGTCTTTCCCGTGGCCGTCAAGGCGCTGTCAGCCGATCTGCCGCACAAGACCGAGGCCGGTGCGGTGCAATTGGGCATCGCCGACGATGCCGCGCTCCGGGCCGCCATTACCAGGATCGCCGCCAACGTCGGCCGCTATTTGCCGAAGATCAGGATCGATCGATACTTGGTGCAGTCGATGGCCACGGGCGTCGGTGAGGTTCTGATCGGATTTCGGATCGATCCGCAAGTCGGGCCGGTCGTGGTGCTGGCACCCGGCGGCGTGCTGGCCGAGCTATATGGCGACAGCGCCATCCGTCTGGCGCCGGTCGACGCCAAGGAATCGCGCCGGATGATCGATCAGGTGACGGGTCTGGCGCCGCTCCGGGGATATCGCAATCTGCCGAAGGGCGATCTTGCAGCACTCGCCGATGTCATCGTGCGATTATCGCGGTTGGCCTTGTTGGATGCGCCGCCGGTGGAAGCAGAGATTAATCCGTTGATAGTCGGCGCCGAAGGAACCGGCGTCACCGCCGTCGATGGCTTGGTGATAACAAGGGGGAAATCATGAAACGTGCCGTAGTGGTGATTTGCGACGGACTACGCGACGATATGGTGACGCCGGACTTGACGCCGAACTTGTGCCGGATCGCGGCGCATGGGACGCGCTTCGACGGACACCGCGGCATATTTCCATCGACCACACGGACCACTTCAGCCTCGATCGCGACCGGCTGCCTGCCGGGCCGGCACGGTCTCGAAGGCAACGCCATGGCCTTGGATCTCGGAGACGGGTTGGAAGTTTTCAGCGTCGGCCCGCCGGCGTTCCGAGACAAGCTCCAGCAAGCCACCGGGCGGACCCTCAAGGTGCCGGTAATGGCGGAACGCCTTAAGCATGCCGGTGGCGCCGTCATCTATTCGAACGTTTCGCCCGGCGCGGCGATTTTCCAGGATCCGGACGGGCACGGACACATGCAGCACCGCTCGCATGCCACCGGACCCGGTCGAACACCGGCGGCGCCGCTCAGCGTCAGCCACGATGCCGAGGGCGACGCGGCGATGACGAGGCGCTTCATCGATGATGTGTTACAGGGCTCAAAGCCGGCTCTGGCACTGTTGTGGCTTTGCGAACCGGATCACACCCAGCACGGCGTGGCACTTGGATCGCCGGCGCACCTGGACGTGATCCGCGCCGCCGACGCCCAGGCCGGTCGGGTTTTCGACAACGTCCAGGCCGGCATCGACGCGAAGGAGATATTGTTGCTTTGCGCCTCCGACCACGGCCACGAAAGCGTCGGCGAGGTCGTCGATATCGAGAATATTCTGATCGAAGCCGGGTTCAAAGATGGCGCCGGGTCGCGCGATGTCGCCATCGCGCCGCAGGGAACCAGCGCCACCATTTATCTCGCGGCCGAGGCCAAGGCGCGGCGGGACGACATCGTCCGTTTGCTCGAGGCCGATCCCCGCATCGGCGGTATTTGGTTTGGTGATGCGATTTCCGAACTGGGGCTGGACCCCAAGGGCGGCATCGACATCGTTGTCACCGGGCGCTCACGCGAGACGGCAAGCGAACACGGCATTCCCGGAACCTCGGTGGCGTTCCAGGGCTCGATCAAAATATCCAATAATATCGGATGCGGTCAGCACGGCGGCATGGGACGGTACGAGCAAAACCCGTTCCTGATCGCCTGCGGCCCTGGTTTCGGCAAAGGCGAACGCTTGGTGGCGGGCTCGTCGGCCGTCGATCTGGCGCCCTCGGTACTGGCGCATCTGGGCCAGTCCGTCGACGGCATGGACGGCCGTCCCTTGCAAGCGGTCGGCTGAACGCATTCAATGGCGGCGGAATAATATTAGGAGAGCATTGATGGCCAAGATCAGAATTCAGTTTTCCAGATTTTCGGCGTTCTACAGTCCGATCATCGCGACCATGGCCGGCGGGTTCCTGAAGAAAGCCGGCCTCGATCACGAGTGGTCGGTATCGCAAGTCGGCAAATCCGCCGTCGCCGCCTTGGTCGAGGGGAGCGTCGACGTCGTGCAGTCGGCGCCGTCGCAGGGGTTTCTTGCGCTCGAGAAGGGCACCTCGCCGCCGGAGGCGCACTTCGCGCAAGTCAACGAGATGGACGGTTTTTTTCTGACCGCGCATGAGCCCGATCCGAAATTTACCTGGGACAAGCTCAATGGTGCCCGGGTGATCGTCGATCAGTCGAGCGTGCAGCCGCTCAGCATGTTCAAGTACGCCTGTCATAAAAAGGGGCTCGATTTTTCGAAGCTCAAGATCGTCGATGCCGGCAGTGGCCAGCCGATGCTGGATGCGTTCAGGAATGGCGGCGGCGACTATATCCACCTGCAAGGACCGGCGCCGCAGCAGCTCGAATACGATGGCCAGGGCCACATCGTCGCCGCCGTCGGACCGGCGATCGGACCGTGCGCGTTCTCGTCGCTGGCGGCGACACGGGAATGGCTCAAGACCGATATGGCGAAGGCCTTCACCAGTGCTTATGCCGAGGCCCGGTCGTGGCTGATCGCGACGCCGTCGGACGATGTCGCGCATACGCTGTCCAGCTATTTTCCGGACATTCACCGCTCGGTGCTCGGATCGACCATCGCCTACTACCAAAAACTCGGCAATTGGACACCGCACATCGAGATCACCGAGTCCGCCTATTTAGTTGCCCTCGACGTCTTCCAGCATGCCGGCAAGATCACCAAGCGGCATGCCTATGCGGACGTGATCGCGCCGCCACCCGTCTGACGCACATGGAAACGGCGCCCGTGGGTGGCAATCCTTGGTTCAACCGCTTGCCGGCGCTGATACTGTCGCATGTCGTCGGCACCACGAATGTCGTCTCGGTACTGGCGATGGCGCCGGTGATCAGCAGCGACCTCGGATTGGGCGCGGTCCAGTTCGGTACTTTCGTTTCCGCCTATTATTGCGCGCAGGCATTTTGTTCGTTGCCGGCGGGTGGCGTGACCGATCGTTTCGGCGTCGGCTGGTCGCTGGTTTCGGGGCACGCGATCATGGCTGTCGCGGCGGTCATGCTGGCCCTGGCGCAAGGTTACGTGCCGTGTCTCGCCGCTATGTTC
>JAQBZY010000238.1 GCA_027620395.1 Pseudomonadota bacterium | reverse complement strand
GGTCTGTCGGGGGCCGCCATCGGCGTCACCATGCGGCTGAGAATCAAATCGTAGTCGGGCTCCTCCCAAGGGTCTTCGAGGATTTTGCCTTCCGATGAAATGTGCAAAAGATTGGCATCCTGCGAGAACGGCGCTTCGCCACGTTTGTCCTTCGCCACTGGAATCTGGTGCTTTTCGGCGTACTCGATCAGCTTGGTGCGGCTGGTCAGATCCCATTCGCGCCACGGCGCGATGATCTTGATGCCGGGCTCGAGCGCGTAATAGGCGAGCTCGAAACGGACCTGGTCGTTGCCTTTGCCGGTGGCGCCGTGCGCCACTGCGTCGGCGCCGACTTCGCGGGCGATTTCGATCTGACGTTTGGCGATCAAGGGTCTGGCAATCGAAGTGCCGAGCAGATAGGTGCCTTCGTAAATGGCGCCGGCGCGGAACATTGGGAACACGAAATCGCGGACGAACTCTTCCCTGAGATCGTCGATGAAGATCTGTTTGATCCCCATCATCTCGGCCTTCTTGCGGGCCGGCTCCAATTCCTCGCCCTGGCCCAGATCGGCGGTGAAGGTGACGACCTCGCATTTATAAGTGTCTTGCAGCCAGCGCAGGATCACCGAGGTGTCGAGGCCGCCGGAATAGGCGAGAACCACTTTCTTGATCGATTTGCTCATGTCCGCCTCTCGTCCGCATGCCGCCCGCTTGCTGCGGGGGCCAAAAGCGGGCGCAGTATAGGCAAACGCTGGCCCCGGGCAAGACCGGCCGGGGTCCACGCCGCAAAGCGCCGGGGACTTCGGCATGGTTGCGGCGGTCCGCCGAATCGCTAATCTCGAACCCTTGGGGGACCGGCGGGATGGACAAGAGCAAACGAATTGCCGTGATCGGCGCCGGCGCGTCCGGGCTCTGCGTCGCCAAATATCTGACGGCGGTCGGGCTCGACGGCACCATTTTCGAAATCGGCACCCAGATCGGCGGGCTATGGAAATTCGAGAACGACAACGGCCGCTCGTCGGCCTATTCGACGCTGCACATCAACACATCACGCGGCGTCACGCATTTCCATGATTTGGATTTCGATCCCGACGTGCAGGCGTTTCCCGATCACCGCGACATGCACCGTTATCTGATCAAGTACGCCGAACATTTCGATCTGGTGCGGCGGATCCGCTTCAAGACGCGGGTCATCGACATCCGGCCGCTGTTCGACCCGGCCAAGGGCGAGCCATCGAAATGGCGGATGACGTTCGAAGCCGGCGGGAGCGAGGACTTCGATGCCGTTATCGCCGCCACCGGGCATCTGACCAAGCCGTTGCATGTGCCGATGTTTCAAAACGACTTCAAGGGCGAGTACGTGCACGGGCACGATTATCATTCTCCGGAACGTTTCGTCGGCAAGCGGGTCTGCGTCGTTGGCGTCGGCAACTCGGCCTGCGACATGGCGACCGACATCTGCTCGACGGTGCAAAGCTGCGTGCTGGTGGCGAGATCGGGCGTCATGGTGCTGCCGAAACTGTTTTGCGGCATTCCCTTCACCGATATCACGCGAGCCATTCAAAGACCGTGGTTGGCGGGCTGGATCCGCCGCAGGCTGACCCGCTGGCTGGTTTATCTGGTGCACGGGCCGATGGACAGGCTCGGCTTCAAGCCGCTCGACAAGCGCGCACACGTGACGTCGAACGCGCGCGTCGTCACCGACATCGCGTATCGGCGCATCCGCGTGAAGCACGGCATCGCGCGCATCGAGGGCCGGAAAATCCACTTCGTCGACGGCTCGTCGGACGATTTCGACGTTCTTTTGGCCGCCACCGGCTATCTGATCGATCTGCCGTTTTTGAAACCCGACATCCTGCCGATCAAGGATAACGGCCTCGATCTCTATCAGCGGATCTCGCCGCCGGATTGGCCGGGGCTTTACATGATGGGGTTCTTCAATACCGACACCGCGCTTAACATGGTCTACGAATATCAGGCGCGCTGGATCCGGGACTTGGAATTGGGCCAGGCCAAGCTGCCACCGGCATCTGAAATGCAGGCCGCCATCAAGGCCAAGAACGATTGGCTGGCGTCCACATATAAAGACAGCCCGCGCCACACCATCGAGGAAGAGCACGTGCCGTATATCCGAGACCTCAAGCGCTCGTTGAAGAAGATGCGGCAAGCGGCGAGCGCCTGACGTCGTTGCAAATATTAAAGGTGAGGACGCGGCCTGCCGCGCGCCTGTGGCCAAGCTAGCCATAGCGGCGCGTAAAATTGCTGCAATAATGAATCGTGTTAAAGAAGAATATTTAATATAATACATCCGTTAGGATGTATTTAGGGAGACTGTCATGGCAGACGATTATGAAAATTCACCACCACTGACTCTCAAGGAGCGACTTGTCATTGGGGGCGTTGCAGGCGCCCTCGCGACCACGGGCATTTATTCGTCGGACAGCACTTATCTATCAATACTTATGTTCAACGATATTTATCAATCCATCGGGTTTTTCGGTCGCATCCTGATCGGTGTTGGTGCGGGGGCTTTCTGGCTCATTTATTTGCATCGGCAAGAGAATAATCCGAAAAGGGCGTTCGAGCTTGGCTTGATGGCACCTGCCCTGGTCTCTGGCCTCCTCGCCGCACACGGACCGTCGCAATCAGAGATCGCCGCGATGGACCTAAATCCGCTTGTGTCGACTGCTTGGGCGCAGGCAACGCCGGCACCTACGCCGAGCCCATTCGACAGGATAGTGCGCGGTCTACTTGGTAGGTAAGCGGCAGGATTTGCCGCCCGGGGCAGGGATTACCCCTTTTTCGGTTCGTCAAGCTGCTGCTGTTGGCCTTCAATCGCCGCCAACAGAACCAGACCGGCACCCAAGCCGTTCGGCGCCGCATTGAGCTGGTTAGCGATGTCGCCCGGCGCCTTTTCGCCGCCGTTCGCCACGTCCCGATCCTTCTGTAGCGCGCCCTCGGCGGCGAGCCGGTGCTGCATTTCGAGGTTGACCATCTTCTCGATAAGCGTGCGTTTGGCGGGATCCATGTGCGCAAGATCGTCCTCGGAGAGCCCCATGGAAGCCAAAATCTTCTTCCGCAGGTGTTCAAGCTTTTCGTCATTGATTTTCTTAGCGTAATTGCCGAAGCCCTGATCGCGGATCTCGTCCAGGGTCTGGCGGAAGCTCTGCTTCCACGTCGGGTCCTGATCCATCTTCATGCCGGCCTTGCCCTTGGCGGCGGCGTTCGGCTGACCGCCCATGGCGGCGGCGGTTTCATCCAAGCGCATTTTCATCTCCTCGCTCCGGTGGATATCCGGAAAAGGTCATGCAGGGATCGGGCCAGTGAAAAGGAGGGAGGGGCCCCATCCTTCGAGACGCCGCCCGTACCGGCTCCTTAGGATGAGGAAAATAAGCAAGCCCTCATCTTGAGGAGGAGCTTGGCGCCGTCTCGAAAGATGAACTTGGGAAGATCAGACGCCCGGGCGGTGCTTGCACTCGCACTTGGATACTCGCCAATTAAGAAACATAAACAAGACATCTTGAATGCACCAAAAAGAAGTATTTAAATGCAACCAAACCATATATTGATGAGTAGGATATCGCTGTTTAGGAGCCATCAATGGCTAAACTTATACCTTGTCCGACTTGCGGAAACCAATGTTCTGAAAATGCAGGAACATGCCCAAAATGTGGTGAAACTTTAGATGATCTGACCGTAAGCCATGCACTAAAAATTCAAGCGAAAATTGAAGCGTTACATCAGAAAAAAAGGAGGAACAAATCACTATTTAATTCGGCGATGCTTCTTTTCGTAGTTCTCGTTATTGGGGCTATGTGCTCACAATTTAGTTCAAATCGTTCTAAACAAGAGACTGCGGCTGAGAAGGCTCAAAAAGAAAATGAACAAGTGGAAAAAAAACGTAAAGGCTTCCATTTTCTAAGCGCTTGGGACGGTTCTCATAAAACTGTTGTGAATCTCGTCAAAAAAAATCTGCGCGACCCTGAAAGCTTTGAGCACGTCGAAACAAAAATTTCACCAGTGAAAAACGGTGAGCACGTACTATTCATGAAATATCGAGCGCGAAACGGATTTGATTAAGCAACCTGATGTCTGGAAATTGGGATTTGTCCTGATCAGTCATCCTGTTTTTCCCATTTGA
>JAQBZY010000237.1 GCA_027620395.1 Pseudomonadota bacterium | reverse complement strand
GCCGTCAGATCGGCGCCCCCGACCAGCGGGAAACCCAAGTAGCGCGCAAGATATGCGTGCTCGAAATAGGTTTCGTTGCGCGGCCCGGGCGTGAGCAGCACCGCCAGCGGATTATCCTTCCGCGTGATCCGAATCAGGTTGTCGCTCAGGCTTTGGAAGAAACCGGCCAACCGCTGAACTTGGGCATCCCTGAAGATGTTTGGCAGCGTGCGAGCCATCACAACCCGGTTTTCGAGCGCATAACCGGCACCGGACGGCGCTTGTGTGCGGTCACTCAACACCCACCAGCGTCGGTCGCTGGCCCTGGCCAAATCGAAGGCCATGAAATTCAAATGTATGTTGCCGGGCGGCGTGGTGCCGTGCAACGGGCGGAGAAAGTTCGGATTGCCGAAAATCAACGACGGCGGCAATTTTCCATCAGTGAGCAGTTTTTGTTCGCCGTAGATGTCGGCGACTATGGCGTTCAAAAGCCGCGCCCGTTGAATTAGCCCGCGTTCGATCGCGCGCCATTCATCGGCGCCGATCAGCATCGGAATTGGGTCCATCCGCCACGGCCGCATGTCGTTGTTGGGATCGTCGTAGACGTTATAGGTGGTGCCGTTTTCGCGGACCAGACGTTGCGCCGTGTCCCAGCTACTCTGAATCTCCTGGCGCGGCATGGCGCCGAGGTCGTCGAGGAAGTTTTGCCAATACGGGCGGATCTCGCCGGCCCGGTTCATCATCTCGTCATAGATGCCGGATTGAGGAAGATATCCCGCTGTCAGCACATCGGACCCAACCGACTCCGACCGATCGGGGCGGGAAGAACCTCTCATGCGCTTGTCTCCGTCATCGGTACGTGTGGCCCGCACAATAAGGCACTACAGGCACTGCTGCCAGAGCGATTCAAAACTGGCTGCGCCTGAGATCGAGGGTCATCGGAAACTCCGGCAAGATTAGCGGTTTCGGCGGTGCCGAGGTGCCGGGCGTGTGTCCGGACGCGAAGAACCGGGCCAGCCGCCGGCTTTCGGCTTCGTAGGAATTGACCGGGAAGTGCTCGAAATTGCGCCCGCCCGGATGCGCCACGTGATAGGTGCAGCCGGCGACGGCCCGGCCGGTCCAGGTGTCATAGAGATCGAACGTCAGGGGCGCATGCACGCCCACGGTCGGATGCAAGCAGGCCGACGGTTGCCAAGCGCGGAAACGGACGCCGGCGACCTGCTCTCCCTTGGTGCCGGTACTGGCCATCGGCACTTGGTAGCCGTTGCAGCCGATGATGTAACGTCCTTCGGTCGCGCCGCTGACACGGACTTGTAGCCGCTCGACCGAGGAATCAACATATCTGACGGTGCTGCCGGCGGCGCCTTCCTCACCCATGACGTGCCAGGGCTCCAACGCTTGGCGGAGTTCGATTTCGATGCCGCGGTAGTTGACGGCGCCGTATCTTGGTAAGCGGAATTCGAAGTGCGGCGCAAACCACGCGGCCTCAAACGGGAAACCGGCATCCCGCATTTCCGCAATGACGCCCTCGAAATCGGCCCAAACCATGGCCGGCAGCATGAAGCGGTCGTGCAGCGATGTTCCCCAGCGGACTAGGTTGCCGGTGTAGGGCTTGTCCCAGAACCTGGCGATCAGGCCGCGCAGCAACAACTGCTGGGTCAGACTCATGCGCGCATGCGGCGGCATTTCGAAGGCCCGGAACTCGACTAGGCCGAGCCGCCCGGTCGGCCCATCCGGCGAATACAGTTTGTCGATGCAGATTTCAGTCCGGTGGGTGTTGCCGCTGACATCGATCAGGAGGTTTCGGAGAATCCGATCGATCAGCCACGGCGGGCATTCCTTGCCGGCGTCCGGAATTTCCGCGAACGCGATCTCGAGTTCGTAAAGGCCGTCGTGCCGTGCCTCGTCGACCCGGGGCGCCTGGCTGGTCGGGCCGATGAACATGCCGGAAAACAGATAGCTGAGGCTCGGATGCTGTTGCCAATAGGTGATCAGGCTTCTCAGCAAATCCGGCCGGCGCAGGAACGGACTGTCGGCGGCGGTCGCGCCGCCAAGCACGACATGGTTGCCGCCGCCGGTGCCGGTATGACGGCCATCAAGCAGGAATTTCTCCGTGCCGAGCCGGCTCAAGCGCGCTTCCTCGTAAATTGTCGTCGTAATGTCGATCATTTCCGGCCAGCTTGCCGCTGGCTGGATGTTGACTTCGAGCACGCCCGGGTCCGGAGTCACCTTGATGACGTTGACGCGGGGGTCCGCGGGCGGCCCGTAACCTTCGATGTGGATCGGCATCTTGGCTTCGGCGGCGGCGTCTTCGATGGCCGCGATCAGATCGAGATAGTCCTCGAGGGTCTCGGTCGGCGGCATGAAGATGCAAAGCCGGCCGTCCCTGGGTTCGACGGTGAGCGCGGCCCGGACCTGACGTCCAGTGATCGACTGTTTCGAAATCGTCTGCCGGTCCGAATTCGGGTGTTCGCTGCCTCGGAGATACATCTGACGGGTAGCATCGGGATCGGGTAACTCGCCCCGTTCGGCGAACGGGTCGGCGGGAATGACATAGGGATAGTCGACATCGCGGATATGCGGCAACGACGGTATCGGCAATCGAAGACCGACCGGTGAATCGCCAGGGATCAGAACCAAGTGGTTGCTACGGACCGACCAAGGTTCGCTATACCAACGCCGCTTTCCTTCCTTGGCGTTCCAGCGTTGGATTGGCAGCACGTAACCGGTCGGGTGGCTGAGGCCGCGCTCGAACACCCGAATCAGGCGGGCCCGTTCCAAAGGATCGTCGAGCTTCGGATCGGTCGGGTCCATGTTTTCAGGCAGCCGCCGCTCTTTCTCCAGGAAATGCCAAGTGTCCTCGAACGCCGGCGTCGCCGCGGCCTCGTCGACCTCAAGGCGCCTAGCGACGCCGCGGGCGAAGGTCTCGGCGGTGTCGATGTCCGGCCGATAGTCGGCCTGCTCGCGGGCGATCATGTGGGCGTCGTTCCACAACGGCTTGCCGTCGCGCCGCCAATATAGGGCGAACGCCCACCTCGGCAATTGCTCGCCGGGATACCACTTGCCCTGGCCGTAATGCAGCAGTCCGTCCGGGGCAAATTTGTCGCGGAGCCGCCGGATCAGCTCGTCGGCGAGGGCGCGTTTGGTGTCGCCGACAGCGGCGGTGTTCCATTCCGGTGCATCGACGTGGTCGATCGAGACGAAGGTTGGCTCGCCGCCGTGCGTCAGGCGGACATCGCCCTTGGCGAGTGACTTGTCGATGTCCTGACCAAGCGCGTCGATGGCGCTCCACTCTGCGTCACTATAGGGAAGAGTGACGCGCGGCGTCTCGAAGACCCGAGTCACCTTCATGTCGAAGTCGAAGGTGACTTCGCATTCCTCGACGGCGCCGGTGATCGGTGCGGCGCTTTGCGGCCGGGGCGTGGCGGCCAACGGTATATGCCCTTCGCCGGCCAAAAGTCCCGATGTCGGATCAAATCCGATCCAGCCGGCGCCCGGCAAATAAACTTCGGTCCAGGCATGCAGATCGGTAAAATCGATCTCGGCGCCGGACGGCCCGTCCAGGGATTTCACGTCCGGCTTCAATTGAATCAGATAACCCGACACGAACCGGGCGGCAAAGCCGAGATGGCGGAGGATTTGCACCAACAGCCAGCCGGTATCGCGGCAAGAGCCCTTGCCGCGCGCGAGAGTCTCGTCGCAGGTTTGAACGCCCGGCTCCATCCGGATCAGGTATTCGACATTGCCTTGCAGCCGGTTATTGAGATCGACCAGATAAGTGACAGTGCGTCCTTCCTTGGGTGGCAGCGCCGCGATCCATTTTTCCAGCAGTGGCCCCGCCGGTTCCGGATCGAGATAGGGCTCCAATTCGCGGCGGAGTTCCGGGTCGTAGGCGAACGGAAATTCCTCGACATCCGGCTCGAGGAAAAAATCGAACGGATTCTGCACCGACAGATCGGCAACCAGATCGACCTCGACAGTGAAATGCGTGGTCGGCTCCGGATAGACGATCCGGGCCTGATAGTTGCCGTGCGGATCCTGCTGCCAATTGATGAAGTTACCGTCCGGCGAAATGCCGAGCGCGTAACTGATGATCGGCGTGCGGCAGTGCGGCGCCGGACGCAGGCGGACGATTTACGGGCCCA
>JAQBZY010000236.1 GCA_027620395.1 Pseudomonadota bacterium | reverse complement strand
CGGACAGGACTTACGGCGACGGAAAAAGCCTCGACGCATCATGCCACACCTCCCATATCGCGACGCGATCCCTCATCATCCCGGCGTGGGCGGTCGCCCCGGTCGCCACGATCACGGTCGCCACGGTCGCGGTCGCCACGGTCGCGGTCGCCACCAGGACGACGAGGACGGTCGTCGCGGTCCTTGTTTCGAAGGACGGCCGACAGGCCTTCCTCGAGCTCATCGACGCTTACCGTCATGTAACGGAGGATATCTTCATGGATCCGCATCTGCCGTTCCATCTCATGGACGGCCGGTGCCGGCGAGTCGATGTTCAGGAGCAAATAGTGACCTTTGCGGTTTTTCTTGATCTTGAAGGACAGCGTGCGAAGTCCCCAGGACTCGCGCTTCTGGATTTTGCCGCCATTGCTGATGATCACTTGTTCGAAGGTCTCGGCCAGGGCTTCCGCCTGGGCAGCCGAGATGTCTTGGCGTGCGATGAACACGCATTCGTATAAGGACATAGATTACGCTCCTCTTGGCTTTTCTCAGCCCCGGCCCGTGCCGTGGCATAGCCGGGAACCACCCGGCAAGGAGTAAGGCGGCGCAATATACATATTTCCCAAGGGGGTGCAAGGGCTGGCCGAAAGCCTGGGCTCGGCCGATTTGGCGTACCGTCAATCCGATTTGGCGGGCGGAAAGGCGCTGGGCGCCGCGCTGAGCGTCAGGTGCCGGCGAATTCCAACAGATGATCCCTCACGACCACACCGACGATCATGCCACGTTCGCGAACCGCAAAACGGCGCTGATCGCTGGCCAGCATGTCGTGGAGCACGATGTAGGGGCTATCGGAAATGTTGCAAATCGGCCGCCCCAGGGTCAGAACATCGCTTATCGGCCAATCTAGAACCTGGACGCCGTGCTCGCCGATGGCGGCCATGACGTCGTCATCGACCACGGTGCCGACGAGATTGCCGTGGCAATCGGTGACTGTCACCACGGCGGTCATCGAGCCGGCCAGAAAATCTATGATCGAGCCGACCCGGAGGTCCGGAGACACATGGATGGCTTCGCTCGAATGGACGCGTAAAAAATCCCGGATCATCACCGGCGGCCAAGGCCGCACACGGCGGTCCGTGGACTTGTCGGCGACCCTTGGTCTGACTGCTAATGGCGTCGCCGGAGTCATCATTTGTTCGCCTACATTTACCAACATATCCGCGCCCTCCAGGTTTAACTTCGAAAAGCTTAGGGCGGTACGGTTACGACGGTATTTCCGGAAGGTAATAATTTGTTACCGCGTGGACTATCGGTGCGAGATCGGGTGGGATCGACGGACCGACGGGAAACGCCTCGACGCTTGACAGCAAAGTCCAGGCTGGCCACCTTGCCGGAAACCCGAGAAACCGGTGCAAACCGGCGGAAAGCGTCGAGGGAGGAATATCCTGATGAGCCGAGCATTCGTCTTTCCGGGGCAGGGGTCGCAGGCCGTCGGCATGGGCAAGGAGCTGGCCCTGGCTTTCCAGCCGGCGCGTGAGGTCTTCGACGAGGTCAACGACGCGCTCGGGCAGGATCTGCGCCGGATCATGTTCGAAGGCCCCGAGGATGAGATTACACTGACGGAAAATGCCCAACCGGCCCTGATGGCGGTCAGCATGGCGGCGCTTCGGGTTCTGCAACGCGAATGCGGGATCGATCTGAAGAAAGTTGCCGCGTTTGTCGCCGGGCACTCGCTTGGCGAATACTCGGCTTTGGCCGCGGCCGGCACATTTTCATTGTCCGATACGGCGAGGCTGCTGAAGGCCCGCGGCCGCGCCATGCAGGAAGCCGTGCCGGTTGGCGTCGGCGCCATGGCGGCGCTTCTGGGCCTCGATCTCGACGCCGCCCGCGAGGTTGCCGAAGCGGCGGCTGATGGCGACGTGATCTCGACGGCCAATGACAATGCGCCTGGCCAGGTCGTTCTCAGTGGGCATCGGGCGGCCGTCGAACGGTCTCTGGAGTTGGCCAAGCAAAAGGGCGCCAAGCGGGCGATCTTGCTGCCGGTGAGCGCGCCATTCCATTGCCCGTTGATGGCGCCGGCGGCAGAGGTCATGGCGGCGCGTCTGGCCGAGGTCGCGGCCCAGGCGCCGGCGTTGCCGTTGATCGCCAATGTCACGGCGGCGCCGGTCGAGGATCCGGACGAAATCAAACGGCTTCTGGTCCTGCAAGTGACCGGCATGGTACGCTGGCGGGAATGCTGCCAAACGATGAAGGCCAAGGGCGTCGACACTCTGGTCGAGATCGGCGCGGGCAAGGTTCTGGCCGGCCTGGCCAAGCGAATCGACCGCGATTTGAACGCCATGAGCATCGGTACGCCAGCCGATATCGAGGCATTTCTGGCGACGATTTAATTCGGAAAAGGACGGTTCGCATGTTCGATTTGAACGGCAAGAAGGCACTTGTGACGGGGGCGTCAGGGGGGATCGGTGGCGCTATCGCCAGGGCGCTGCATGCCAGAGGGGCGACGGTGGCCTTGTCCGGCACCCGGGCCGACGCGCTGTCGGCGCTGGCGTCGGAACTTGGTGAGCGGGCGCACGTGACACCGGCCGACTTGGCGATCGCCGAGGGGGCGGAGAAACTCGCCAAGGATGCCGATTCGGCCATGGGCGGTATCGATATCCTGGTCAACAACGCCGGGCTTACCCGCGATCAACTGGTCATGCGAATGAAGGACGAGGACTGGCAAAAGGTTCTGGACGTCAATCTGAGCGCGGCTTTTCGCCTCTCTAGGTCGTGCCTTAGGGCAATGATGAAGGCGCGTTGGGGACGGATCATCTCGATCACCTCGATCGTCGGCGTCACCGGCAATGCCGGCCAGGCCAACTATGCAGCCTCCAAGGCCGGCATGATCGGGATGTCGAAATCCCTGGCCCAGGAAGTCGCGTCGAGGGGCATCACGGTCAATTGCGTCGCGCCCGGCTTCATCGAGACGCCGATGACGGACGCGCTGAGCGACGATCAGAAGGCGAAATTGCTTGGCAACGTCCCGGCCGGGCGTCTCGGCACGGTCGACGACATTGCCGCCGCATGCATTTATCTGGCGGCGGAAGAATCATCCTATGTCACCGGACAAACCTTGCATGTAAACGGTGGCATGGCGATGATATGAGCCGTCGACGGGGGGCGCGTGCAGGTTCTGGCCAATGCCGGACAAGTGTGTTACCAACGCCGACTTTTCAGGACCAGACGCCCTCGGGCGTCGGGCTTGCGAAGGTCTTTTGGGGAACATTGAGACTCATTTCAATTCTAATCAGCTTGGGGAATACCGACGATGAGTGACGTTGCGGATCGCGTAAAGAAGATCGTTCTTGAACATCTGGGTGTCGACGAAGACAAGGTGACGGAAAATGCCAGTTTCATCGACGATCTTGGCGCCGACAGCCTTGATACCGTCGAACTCGTCATGGCCTTCGAGGAGGAATTCGAGATTGAAATTCCCGATGACGCCGCCGAGAAAATTCAAACTCTCAAGGACGCCATTGACTTTATTCAGTCGAAGTCCAACTGATTGCCGTCCTGTTGCCGCTTGTAATTGCGGTGACGAATCGCAGCCGCTAACTGTCGATTAGGCTCAGATGAGACGCGTCGTAATAACCGGTCTTGGCATCACCAATGCGCTCGGCTCGAGCGTTGAGGGTAATTGGCGCAATATCCTCGCCGGCAAGTCCGGGGTGCGCGTCATTGACGCCTTTGACGTTTCCGAATCGCCATCGAAGGTGGCGGCGTCGATCGTCCGCGGCGATGGCTCTGGCGACACCTTCAATCCCGACGACTGGATTTCGACCAAGGACCAGCGCCGGATGGACACCTTTATTGTCTACGGCGTCGCGGCGGCGGAACAGGCGATCAGGGATTCCGGCTGGGTACCGGCCACCGACGAAGACCGCTGGCGGACCGGTGTTCTGATTGGATCGGGTATCGGCGGTCTGCCGTCAATTGAACAGGGTGCGATTGCCGTGCACGGGGGGCGGGCCAAACGATTGAGCCCGTTCTTCATTCCGGCCAGCCTCATCAATCTGGTCTCCGGCCACGTCTCGATCATGCACGGCTTCAAGGGACCGAACCATGCGGTGGGCACCGCAGGCTCGACCGGGGCGCATGCCATCGGCGACGCA
>JAQBZY010000235.1 GCA_027620395.1 Pseudomonadota bacterium | reverse complement strand
AAAAAGTGATGATCGGTGCCCGGCCCCCGGGCCGAATTGTGGGTAAACAACAGATCGTCCCAGCCGTAATGGGCAACCAGCCGATAACAGGCGGCAAGATCGACCCGCATTTTCCATTCCTGCTCGTTGACTCGGTCCTGGACCGACGGCAAGTTCAGGGCTTGCACGTTGCTCATGGCGTATTCTCCAATTTCGGCTAAGCTCAGCGTCGATCAAATGCGCCAAAAGCGCAAGAGGAGGATGCATGACGGGTGACGTAAATTCGGGCTGGATCGTGGCGCCGGCCGCCTATGCCAAAAGCCGGATGCCGACCTATACGGGTGAGCGGCTGTTATCGCAATATGTTGCGGTCCGGGACGGCGTCCGTTTGGCCGTCGACGTGCATCTGCCGGGAGAGACCGACGCCGGCGGACGGTTTCCGGCGATCTGCGTCTTCACGCCCTACTATCGCCGGTTCCAGCTTAGGAAAGGTCACAGGAACAGCATCGATGCCTGCCCGACGGTGGCGTTCTATCGCGACAATTTCGTCAAGCACGGTTACGCCCTGGTCACCGTCGATGTCCGGGGCTCGGGCGCCAGCTTCGGCTGCCGTGACGGCTTCCGCTCGCCGGCCGAGCGCTTGGATCATCGCGACATCGCCGACTGGGTCTCGAAGCAGCCCTGGTGCGACGGGAAGATCGGCGCCACCGGAATTTCCTATCCGGGCGCGGCGGCGGACTTCCTGGCCTCGACTTGCCACCCGGCGGTCAAGGCGGTGGCGCCGTTGTTCGCCGTCTGGGATACTTGGTCGAACCATCTCTATCCGGGTGGCGTGCTATTGACCTGCGTCTCCAAGGCCTATGGTCAATTGTCGGAAGCGCTCGATCTCGATCTCAGGGACAAGATTCCGTCCTACGCCTATTTCAAGGACGACGATCTGGCCGGCCCGGCGCCGGTCGATGAAGACCGGGACGGTTCGCTCTTGAAAGCGGCGATCAAAGACCACGCCGCCAACTTCGAGATGCAGGACTTCGCGCAGCAGCTTCGCTTCCGCGATGCCGCCTTGACCGACAATCCCGAGTACACCAGCGCCAAGATATCGCCTTATAACTATGCCAGCCGCGACGCCGATCGGCAGACGGCATATTACTCGATCTCCGGATGGTACGACGGCGGCGGCTATTCGGTTGGCACCATTCAGCGCTACATGTGGCTGCAAAACCCGTCGAAGCGCCTGATGCTCGGCCCTTGGGACCATGGCGCCCGGGCGCATGTCAGTCCATGGCGGCCCGAAGAAACCCCGGCGCAACAACCGTTCGTCGCCGCCGAGGTGCTCAGATTTTTCGACCGGCACCTCAAGGGCGTCGACAATGGTTTGGAGTCAGAGGCGCCGGTGCACTATTACACCATGGGCGCCGAGAGGTGGCAGTCGGCCGAACAGTGGCCGCCACCAGCGCAAATGCAGACGTTGCATTTCGCCGCCGATGGCGGGCTTTCGGAGAAGGCGCCAACGGCGGCCGATGCCGCCGATGCCTACCAGGGCAATTACGATTGCCGTACCGGCTTTCATTCCCGCTATGACCGGCTCTACATTGCCAACGTCACGACCTACTACGACGATTGGGACGGCCGCGACGAAAAGATGATCGTCTATACCGGCGAGCCGCTTGAAGGCGATACCGAGATGACCGGTCATCCGGTCGCGCACTTGCATTTTTCGTCGTCCGAGCGCGATTGCGCCTTTTTCGTCTATATTGCCGAGGTGACGGCGGAAGACCGTTCGGTCTATGTCACCGAAGGCGTGTTCCGAGCCTTGCACCGGGCCGAAGGCGCCATTCCGAAAAACATTCCCGCAACCGGTCCGACGCATTCGTTTGCCATCGCCGATGCCCGGCATCTGGCGCCGGGGCAGCCTGCCGAGGTGTCGTTTGAAATGCTGCCGGTGTCGTATTTGTTTCGGGCCGGCAGCCGTATCCGCGTTGCCATTGCCATGGCCGACAGCGATCATTTCACCCGGATCCCGGATGGTCGGCCGCCCAAAATGCGCTTCTTCCGCGATGCTCAGCGAGCGTCCCGGATCGATCTGCCATTGGTCGCCGGGAATGGAACTGGGGATTGAATTCTTAGGATTACACCCGACATCAAAGGCAGGAGATATATTCATTCCATGGCCAACGAAAATCTGCCCGAGATCGACCCAGCGCTACAACCGAGCCAACAAGGCGTCGGCTTCGATCTGCAACGTGCGCTCCGGGCTGTTCATTTGATCAGAACCCGCATCCCCGAGGACGGTTTCACGGTCGGTTCGCTGGGCACCGAACGGACCGGTCACGCGGTCCTGATCGATAAGCGGGGATTGTTCCTCACCATCGGCTATTTGATCGTCGAGGCCAAAAGTGTGTGGCTGATCGACGCCGACGGCGCCGCCACCGAAGGCAGTGTCATCGGCGCCGACACCGTGACCGGGCTCGGTCTGGTGCAGATGTTGGGCCGGCCGAGCGCCGAGCCGTTGCCGATCGGATCGGCCGCCGATCTCACGTTCGGCGCGCGCGGCATCGTCGCCGGCTATGGCGGTGTTCGGCAATCGATCGCGGTCGAGGTGGTTGGCCGCCGCGAGTTTGCCGGATATTGGGAATATCTTCTAGACAACGCCATTTTCACGTCGCCGCCGCACCCGTTTTGGGGTGGCTCGGCGCTGATCGGCTTGGACGGCACGCTCAAGGGGATCGGTTCGCTGTTCGTCCAGGAAGCGTCACCGGACGACGATACGGATCCGAGAAACGAGGGCAATATGATGGTGCCGATCGATCTTTTGGCCGGGATCAAGGACGATCTCATGGCGACCGGACGGCGCTGCGGCCCGGCCCGGCCTTGGCTCGGCATGTTCTCGGCCGAGGCCGTCGGTAAGGTGGTGATCGCCGGATTGTGGTCCGGTGGTCCGGCCGAGCAGGCCGGTCTCGAGCCCGGCGATCTGGTGCTCGAAGTCGATGGCCGGCCGGTGACCGGCATGTCGAGCCTTTATCGGTTGATCTGGGGGCAGGGTGATGCCGGCGTCGAGGTGCCGCTGACGGTGTTCCGCGATAAGCGGATCCTCGATATCCGCGTCCAGAGCGCCGACCGCGCCGATTTCTACAAGAAGCCCGATCTGCATTGATGGTATCGGGCGGCCGCCGCATTGATTTGCCGGGCGCGGATATTCTGCTTTACGAAGATGCAATTCCGAACCCGCAGGCGCTTTTTGACCGTTTGACCTCGGATGTCCACTGGCGCCAGCAGCGGATCAGGCTGTTCGGCCGCGATGTCGCGATGCCCAGACTGAGTTGCTGGATGGGCGACGCGGCCTATACCTATTCCGGCTTGGTCAATCGGCCGGCGCCCTGGAACGCCGTCGTGCAGTCGATCCGAACGATTGCCGAGGCATTGGCCCGGGAACAATTCAACGGTGTGCTGCTCAATCTCTACCGCGACGGCAACGACAGCATGGGCTGGCATGCCGATGACGAGGCAGAGCTTGGGTCGGCGCCGACGATTGCGTCGGTCAGTCTCGGCTGGGTGCGCCGGATGCGGTTCAAGGCCAAGCCTGATTTCGACGGCCGGTCGATGGGTTTCAATCTTCCGTTCGCAAGTGTGCTGGTGATGCGGGGTCCGACGCAACGGCACTGGCTGCATGCCGTTCCCAGGACGCGGCGTGACATCGGCGCCCGGATCAATCTGACGTTCCGTAGAATTGTTTGAAGATCAGGTCGGTTCGGATTCGATCGATAAATCAGCGGCAAACTGGTCGGCGTATTTTTTGAGGGTTGGGATGTGCTTCCTGGCTGCCGTCACATCCATCCTGGCCGCCGGCGCATGCAGCGCCAGCCCAGCCACGACATGACTACCGTCCGGCGCCATTGGCACCGCCAGGCTGATGATGCCATCGTGAAATTCTTGATCGTTGACGGCGTAGCCACGCTCGCGGATGCGGCGGCAATCGGCTTCGAGCGCCTCGGCCGTAATGATCGTATTTGCCGTATACCCGACGAGCTCGATCCGATCGATGACGCGCTTTCTGGTGCGGGTCGGCAAATAAGCCAGGAACAGCTTGCCGAGGCCGGTGCAATGAATAGGCACATGACTGCCCGGCTGCAATTCGGCGCGGAGGGGAAAATTGCTCTCGACCC
>JAQBZY010000234.1 GCA_027620395.1 Pseudomonadota bacterium | reverse complement strand
GGTTATGGTAGGCCGGGATCGCTAATTTTGCGATCTCGGGCGAATCGCGGAAGCCGCCGTCGGTGACGACGCCGGCAACACCGCGGACCATCAGCCGCGTTACTAGGATCGAGCCGGCCGAAGCAGCGCGAGGATCCTTCCGGCTATCGATCATCAAGACGGCGCCCGAAGGGCATTCCTCGACCGCTTTCCGTTGCGGATGCGCCCGGTCCTGAAAGACGCTGATCGGGTTCAAGTCCTCCCTGGCCGGCATGTAGCGAAGCGTGAAAGCTTCGCCGACCATCGGCGAGCCGGCCGGATTGAGCGGATGGACATTTTGAATGTATTGGTTCCGCAAGCCGCGCTTGAAAAGCGCGGTGGTGATCGTCGCCGTGCTGACGGTCTTGAGCTTTTGCCGGGTGGCGTCGGAAAGGGCCATGCGAAACTCCTGCTCAGAAAATATCGGGCTCGTCCACCGGACGGCCGAAATCGGTTTCAAGGAAGTCAAAATCGCAGCCCTCGTGCGCTTGCCGGATATGGCGGTTGAACATCCAACCGTAGCCGCGTTCATAGCGCGGCTTAGGCGTTTTCAATTGAGCACGGCGCATTTGCAGCTCGGTGTCCGAGACGTCGAGGGAAATTGTGCGCGCCGCGACATCGACGGAAATCGGGTCGCCGTTCTTGATCAAGGCCAGCGGCCCGCCGACGTAGGATTCCGGGCTTACGTGCAGGATGCAGGCGCCGTAGCTGGTGCCGCTCATGCGGGCGTCAGAAAGGCGCAGCATGTCGCGCACCCCTTGTTTCACGAGTTTATTGGGGATCGGCAGCATGCCCCATTCCGGCATCCCGGGCCCACCCCGCGGTCCGGCGTTCCTAAGCACCAGCACGTGATCGGCGGTCACATCCAGCGTCTCGTCCTCGACTGCCTTCTTCATCGATGGATAGTCGTCGAACACCAGCGCCGGGCCGGTGTGTTTCAAGTATTTCGGATCGCAGGCGCTTGGTTTGATGACGCAGCCGTCCGGCGCCAGATTGCCCTTGAGGACGGCCAAGGCCCCTTCGCGGTAGATCGGATCATCAAGGGTGCGGATGACGTCGTCGTTATGAACTTCGGCGGTGGCGATGTTCTCGCCGATGGTTCGGCCGTTGACGGTCATGGCGCCCAAGTGCAGATGCTTGGAAATCCGCTGCATCAGCGCCGGCAGGCCGCCAGCGTAATAGAAATCCTCCATCAGATATGTTTCGCCGCTCGGCCTGACGTTGGCGATCACCGGAACTTTTCGGCTGGCCTTCTCGAAATCGTCCAAGCCGATGTCGGCGCCGGCACGCCTCGCTTGCGCGATCAAGTGGATGATGGCGTTGGTCGAGCAACCCATGGCCATGGCGACGGCGATGCCGTTCTCGAAGGCGGCGCGGGTCTGAACCAGATCGGGCGTCAAATCGTCCCAAATCATGTCGACGATGCGCCGCCCGCAAGCGGCGGCCATCCGAATGTGGTTGGAGTCGGCGGCCGGGATCGACGACGCGCCCGGCAGCGTCATGCCGATGGCTTCGGCGATGGCGGTCATGGTGCTGGCGGTGCCCATGGTCATGCAGGTGCCGTAGCTCCTGGCGATGCCGGCCTCGAGATCCGACCAGTCGTCGCTCGAGATATTGCCGGCGCTGCGTTCGTCCCAGTATTTCCAGGCGTCGGAACCCGAGCCGAGCGTCTTGCCCTTCCAATTGCCCCGGAGCATCGGTCCGGCCGGCAGGAAGATCGCCGGCAGGCCGGCGCTGGTGGCACCCAAAAGCACGCCGGGGGTGGTTTTGTCGCAACCGCCCATCAAGACGACACCATCGACCGGATGGCAGCGGATCAATTCCTCGACATCCATTGCCAGCAAGTTGCGGTACAGCATGGTCGTCGGCTTGACGTACTGTTCGGCGAGCGAGAGGGCCGGCAATTCGATAGGCCAGCCGCCGGCCTGTAGGACGCCGCGTTTCACGTCCTCGATCCGGTGCTTGAAATGCGCATGGCAGGGATTGATGTCGGACCAGGTGTTGATGATCCCGACCACGGGCCGGCCGCTCCAATCGGACGGATCGTATCCCATCTGCATGGCGCGCGAGCGGTGCCCGAAGCTTCTGAGATCGTCGGGCCTGAACCAGCGGTACGAGCGCAGCGTCTCGGGTGTTTTGGCTCTTTTTACCGACACGAGCGCCTCCGGTAATTTTGACTAGACCGCTGTCTTCAGCGCTTCGGCGCGGTTGCGCTCGACGATTTGGGCGGCGATCACTAGCGCCGCCAGCCCGGCACCGGCCAAGTCGGTGTAGATACCCGGCTTGATCAGGCAAAACGCGGCGGCGACCATTGCGAACCGTTGCCACAGGTTGGCATGGGTGATCAAAAAGCCGTGCAGCCCGGCGGCCAGCAGGACGACGCCGCAGGATGCGGTAACTGTGGTCATGGCGATGGTCGGCCAATCGCAGATCATCAGTAGCGACGGCCCGAACACGAACATGAACGGAATGATATAACCGGTGAGTCCAAGTTTTACGGCGGCCAAGCCGGATTCCCAAAGCCCGGCGCCGGAAAGCCCGTTCGCCGCGAAAACCGCGAGCGCCACCGGCGGCGTGATCGCCGAAAGGATCGCGAAATAGAAGACGAACATATGCGCCGCCTCGACGGAGACGCCGAGTTTGACGACGGCCGGCACCAACAGCGCGACCTGCATGATGTAGGCTGGCGTCGTCGGCATGCCCATGCCGAGAACGATGCCGGCCAGCATGGTGAAGAACAGCGCCACGATCAGGGAATTCTGCGAGACGACCAACACGAAGCTGGTGAACTCGATGCCGAGGCCGGTCAGGGAAATGACGCCGATGACGATGCCGGCGCAGCCGCAGGCCAAGGCCACGCCGACGGCATTTTTGGCGCCGTCGACGAGCGCTTCCAGAATGTTCTGGAAATTCAGGTATTGCCGGCTCGACTTCCGGAGCATGATCGTCGGAAACACCGAGCCAATGCCGCAAAGCGCCGAAAATGGTGCGCTGAACCCGGCGACCAGGACCGCGACGATGACGAACAATGGAATGAAAAGATGCCCGTAATTGCGGAGCGTCTCGGAAAGCGACGGTAATTCGTCCTTCGGCAGTCCGACCATGCCGGTTCGCCGCGCTTCAAAGTGCACCGCCATGAAGACGGCGCCGAAATAGAGTATTGCCGGGATCAGCGCGAACTTGGCGATCTCGATGTAGGCGACGCCGAGGAATTCAGCCATCACGAACGCCGCCGCGCCCATGATCGGCGGCATGATTTGACCGCCGGTCGATGCCACCGCCTCAACGGCGCCGGCGAAAGCCGGACGGTAGCCGATCTTCTTCATCAACGGGATTGAGAACGTGCCGGTGGTCATGACGTTGGCGACGGCACTCCCCGATACGGTCCCGAACATGGCGCTGGTGATGCAGGCGACCTTGGCCGGGCCGCCGGCGGTATGCCCGGTCAAGGCCATGGCGAAATCCATGAACAGTTTGCCGGTGCCGGTGCGCTCGACGAAAGCGCCGAACAGAATGAACAGCACCACATAGGTTGCCGAGACGCTGACCGGAATGCCGAGAATGCCGTCGGTCGTGAGATAGAGTTGCTCCAAGAGCGGCCCAAAATTGGTGCCATGAATGACAACGGCATAAAATATGAACACCAGCGCCGTGATCGGCAGCACCAACCCCATCAGCCGGCGAGTCGCTTCCAACAGCAACACCACCATCATGATGCCGAATATCCAGTCGCCGGTGACCAGATCGTCGACGTAGATCATCCGGTTGTCGATGTAGTCCTTGGCAAAGAATTGATAACCGCAGGCGAACAGCGAGGCGACGATCAGGACGATATCGCCGACCCCAGGCGCGCCGCCCTTTTTCCCTAGCCAACCCGGCGCCATCAGGAACCCAAGCACTAAGGCAAAGGCTAGGTGTGTGGAACGGAATGTCTGCGCGTCAGGAGAGCCGAAGAAGGCAACGTACAAATGGTAGATGGACATCGATGCCCCGACGCCGGTGATGGCGAACCACGTCCAGTTCTTGCCGGTGAACATCGACTCACTCCGATATTTTATTGGCTGTCGGGTTGCCGCGGCGCCATGCCGGCGCCGCGGCCTTCACCCGTTGACTGGAGTCGCTTAAAG
>JAQBZY010000233.1 GCA_027620395.1 Pseudomonadota bacterium | reverse complement strand
CGAGCCGATATGCACCGCGATGCCGGCGACGTCGATGCCGGGCAGCGTGTTGGCCTTGGCGAAGATCGCAGGCGCGCTGTCCCAGGCGATGCCGAATTTATTCTCGCTGAGGCCGGTGGTGATTTTCCGGTGCGTCTTGGCGTCGACGTTGGGATTGACGCGGATCGCGATCCTGGCCGTTAATCCGAGCGAATTTGCGATCGCCGACAGCGCGTCCAATTCGGGCTCGGATTCGACGTTGATCTGATGCACGCCCGACTTAAGTGCGGCGGTGAGTTCCTGGGCCGTCTTGCCAACGCCTGAAAAGACGATCTTCGACGCCGGGATGCCGGCGGCGATGGCCCGCGTCATCTCGCCGATTGAAACCACGTCGGCGCCGATCCCCGTTTCCGCGAGCGTCGCCAACACACCGAGATTGCCGTTCGCCTTGACGGCGAAATGGATATGCGCATCGAGGCCATCCAGCGCACGGCTCAGCACCTCGACATGGCGCTTGAGCGTCGCCGTCGAGTAGCAATAGAAAGGCGTTCCGTAGTCGGCCGCCAAATCGCTGAGCGGCACATCCTCGGCGTGCAAGATCCCGTTGCTGTAATTGAAATGGTCCACGCCGTCCTCGCTCGGCCCGTCAGCGCGGGCGGATGTCGGTTGCCGCCGGCGGCGGCTGATAGCCGACGGCGCCCTGATACGGATCGACCGGACCACCCTGTTGCTCCGGTTCCGGCCGCGCCCGGGTGTCGCCGGCCGCCGGCCTGGGATAGTCCAACGGATAGGTCGATCCTTCTGGATGCTTCGGTGCCGACTTGACGCCGCAGCCGGTGACAGTGGCCGCCGCCGCCAGGGCGACAAGCACCGCAAGGCAATGCCGCCGGCTCCGCTGATGAAGTTTCCGCATCATGCCGTGATCATAGACATTTTCGCCGCCGCCGGCCATGACTTCCCTCGCCCAATCACGATCAAGTGCCTAGGAACCGGCGTCTTGCCGACGCCACCTGAGATCGGACGTTAGCCGGCGCGGTGCCGCCGAAGCTGACGCGGCTGGCGACCGAATTCTCGACGCCCAGCACCGTGTAAATCCCGTCATGGATCCGCTTCTCGACCGAACGCATGTCGGCCAGCGAAAGCTGATCGAGATCGACACCTTTGGTTTCCGCCATCTTGACCAGCGCGCCGGTTGCATGGTGCGCATCCCTGAACGGCATGCCGAGCTCGCGGACCAACCAGTCGGCCAAATCTGTCGCGGTCGAAAACCCCTTGGCGGCGTCGGCACGCATCCGGTCTTTGTTGAATAGGGCGCCCTCAATCATCCCGGTCATGGCGGCCAGCGACAATGCCAACGTGTCGGCGACGGCAAACACCGGCTCTTTGTCTTCTTGCATGTCCTTACCATAGGCCAGCGGCAACCCCTTCATCACCACCATGAAGCCGGCCAGCCCGCCGATGACGCGGCCGGCCTTGGCCCGAACCAATTCGGCGGCGTCTGGATTACGCTTCTGCGGCATGATCGAACTGCCGGACGAAAAAGCGTCGGCAATCCGGACGTAACGGAACTGATCGGCGCACCACAAAACCAGCTCCTCGGCGAGGCGGGAAAGATGCACCGCCAGGATCGCCGCAACGGCCATGTATTCCATGGCAAAGTCGCGGTCCGAAACGGCATCCAAGGAATTCGCCGCCGGCCGGTCGAAGCCGAGCGCCGCCGCGGTCGCATCGCGGTCAATTGGAAACGACGTCCCGGCCAGCGCCGCCGCGCCCAGGGGCGATTCGTTGAGGCGCCGGCGCGCGTCCACGATCCGGCTGCGGTCGCGGCCGAGCATCTCGACATAGGCCAACAAATGATGCCCGAGGGTGACCGGCTGCGCCGTTTGCAAATGCGTGAAGCCCGGCATCACCCAGTCGGCATGCGCGTCGGCTTTGTCAATCAGTACCGCCTGCAACGCTTGGACATCCGCATCCAGACCGTCGAGCGCGCCCCGGACCCAAAGCTTGAAATCGGTCGCCACCTGATCGTTTCTGGATCTGGCGGTATGCAGGCGGCCGGCGGCGTCGCCGATCAATTCCCTGAGCCTGGCTTCGACGTTCATGTGAATGTCTTCGAGTTCGCGCTTGAACTCGAAACCGCCGGCGGCGATTTCCTTGCCGATTTCATCGAGGCCGGCGCAAATGCTGTCGGCGTCGGCGGCGGCGATGATCCCGGCCTCGGCCAACATCTGCGCGTGCGCCTTGGAGCCGGTAATATCCTCGGCATACATCCGCCGGTCAAAATCGACCGATGCATTGATGGCGTCCATGATCGCCGACGTACCGCCTTCGAACCGGCCGCCCCACATGGCACTTGTCTTGGACGCCGATTTCGGCTTGTTGTCGGTCATGTTTGTTCCGATCGGTTTCGATGACACTCCGCCTGGCCGGCGTGACAGCCAGGAGGACGGCTGAATGGTTGCGGACCCGGGCAAGGCCGGCCTCGGCCGGACGATGAAAATCGGGCTCGCCCTGACCGTGCCGCTCGCGCTGGCGGCTGCGATTCTCATCATATCTCGGAACCTTGCAAGCGACGATCGGGAGAGCTGCCGGATCCCCGGGAAAGCGCTGCAATCGATCCAGAGCGCGGTGCCGCCAAAGCCGGTGCCGGCGGTCTCGTTTGCCGACGCCGGCGCCAACATCCCGCTTGCTGATTTCCGGGGCCGCGGCGTCGTCCTCAACTTCTGGGCCACCTGGTGCGCGCCCTGTGTCCGCGAGATGCCGGAACTCGATCGGTTGGCGCCGGTGGCGAAGGCCGCCGGTGTCGATGTCGTCACCGTTTCCATGGACCGCGAGGGTCGGCCGGTGATCGACAAGTTCTTCGCCGTCAACAATCTGGCCAACCTGCCGAGATATCACGATCCCAAGGGCGTCGCCGGGCGCGCGCTTGGCGTACGCGGTCTACCGACGACGATCCTGATCACGCCTGACGGCAAAGAGATTGGCCGCATCGAAGGTACATTCAAGTTCGACAGTCCGGAAATGGCCGATTTCGTCAGGGATTGCCTTGGTCCTGGCGCAAACGCAAAACGGACCACGCCGTGACCGGCCGCACACCGTCGGATATGTTCGGCCGGATGCGACATTTGGAACCCGCGACCATGTGCCACCGTGCTGGCCACTACTTGGCTGCCGTGGCCATATGTTTGCTCGTCGGCTGCGCCGCCAAGCCGGCCAAACTTTGGGAAAATCCGGCCCTGCCCCGGGACGAGTGGCCGATCGACAATTCTGAATGCCGGCGGTTGGCCGAACGCAAGATCGACCAGGAAATCGGCGCCAATGAACTGGACCGGGCGCCGGATAACATCGCCGGCCCCGGCGCCTATCAGCGGAACGTCAATCGTGCCGACGCCGCCAGGCGGCAAGCGCAACTGTTCTCGGCCTGCATGACCGAGCGCGGCTACCGCCCGCTCAAGCGCCAGGGCAGCTAAGGCAAGTTAGGTCGTGGACGGCGCAAAAAAGCGGCGGCCAGTATCGGGCCGCCGCTTTTGGTGTCGAATTGGCAGCCGAGATCAGGCCGCGATCGAAAGCTTCTGTTGCTCCGCCGGGCGAGCGACAGTGACCGGGATCGCGACAACATCAGCGGCGCTCCGCTCGCTGGTCTTGAAACTCCGTTCCGCATAGTCGCGAATATAGGCCCGCTCGACACCGATATCGGCGAGCGTGCGGTCGTCCAGGGCTTCCAGGACGCGGACGGTTTTGGCAATCCGCATCCGATTGCGGATGGCGTGGACCAACCGGCGACCGAGAGCATGGAAATAGGCCGAGCGAAGCTCCCGGGCGAGAACCAGCGCGGTCGCGACATCGATTTCGTTCACCGTCACCCGGGAATATCCCGAGTTGAAGAGCATTTGGATTGGTTGCTGGACAGACATTGTTCTGTCTCCTTCAGTTAAAATTTCAACGACGGCGGCATTCCCGTCTGTTGGGCAATTAGATACGTCCGCCTTCGCAGATGCGAAAGCGTTAAGGCGGCAAGTCAGCCATGCGTTATGCGCATAGCAATAACCATTCTTTAACGATTAGCTATGCGTTAAGTTTGCCCTTGCCTTAAGGCGCTGTGGCAAATAGCTTTTTGCTCGCCATGATGGATCGACGCACATTCGATCGCGAGTTGGATCAACTCTTGCG
>JAQBZY010000232.1 GCA_027620395.1 Pseudomonadota bacterium | reverse complement strand
GCTTCAGCGGGCATCTCGATGGCTACGGGAAAAAACCAAACCTCATCCTGATGAGCCCGCTTCGGCGGGCATCTCGAAGGATGATGTCTTCTAATCGATGCCGAGGATATCGAGAATCTGCTGCAACACAGTGACGGCGCGCTCGCTGTCGCCGGCCCGCTCGGCCTCAGCGGCTTCGTCGCGCATGGCTTTGACTTCCTGAATATCCTCCGGCGTCAATTTCAGTGCCTTGAGACGTCCGAGATCGGCCAGAACCGTATCGACCCGGTCAATTGCGTCGGCAACGGACTCGATGGCTTGGGCGGGACCGCTCAGCAACATCATGACGGCCAAGGCCGTCGCCCCGATGTACGATTTAGCCTTCATGACGGCTCCATGTGGGTCCTCGGGGCCATGGCCACCGATTGCCGATGATGCGCCGGGACGGCTTGCAGGTGCAATTGCGTTTTGCGGCAAAAAAGAAGCCCGCCGGATGGCGGGCTTCTCAATTCGGCTTTAGATCGTCGATTACTTGATGCCGAGCATCTTCATCGCTTCAACCAAAGTATCGACCGATTCCTGATGCTTTTTGGCCTTGTGCAGCCCTTCACCCTTGGCGCGGAGACCCTGAACCTTCGCAAGATCGCTCTTGCTAATGCCGGTTTTCTTTACCGCGTCTGGACTATTGAGAACGGCGTCGATCTTTTTCATGTCGGCGGGACAATGCATGGCGTACGCCGGCTGAGAACCCATTATGATCACAACGGCAGCGGCGGAAACGAACGAGATAAGTTTTTGCATGTTTCACTCCAATTGACCAGATAAGTACACTTCCCACCCTCACCCTTACTCCGAATTAGGGGCGCAATTTAATACCGCCGCAACAAATATCTTGTCTTGGACGCTACCATTTACGCCTCATGCGCCGTATATTTGGCGGCGATTTGAGGATTTCAGCACGTTATGGATTTCAAGCTTCTCCGTCACGGCCGGTTGATTTCGGCTCATCCCGAGGCCGTGCCGGATATCGAATCCCTCCCCCCCTGGGAACGCCATTCGGCCTACTTGCGGATTTGCCGGCAAATCGGGTCGCCCGCCACCGGCGCCCATCGCTTGGCCAAAACCGGATACGTTTCTTATCCGGGCCTGATCACGCTGGAGCGTGCACGATCACAGTCCAAACTCATCGGCCAGATTCTTGCCAAGCAAGGTGGCGCGGATGGCCCAACAAGCCCCGGCGAAGCGAATGTCAGCGCCTCGCCTGACCCTAGATTCGACGCGGCGCTTAGAGAATTGATCCCCGAATTGATCACCGACGATATCGTGACGGAGATCGAGAGCGCACTCGGCGCCCATTTCCGGATCGACTTTGCAAGCTTCTACCGGTCCCACTCCATCGCCGAACCGCAGGGATCATTTCTATGGCACCGCGATTTAGCGCCAATGTCGCAGGTCCATCTTCTCGTTTATCTGACCGATGGTCCGGAACGCGGCGGCACGTCCTATTTGAACCGCACCGATACCCGCCGCGCCGCCCAGAACGGCTATCACTTCCTGCCGATCGGCAAGCGGGCCGGCGATCTTGGCCCGATCTTCGCGAACCGCGGAGACCCGCCGACTGTATTCACGCCGGTCATATCGGCCGGAGACGCGATCCTGTTTTCAGCGCCCAGAGTCCTGCATCGTGGCGTGCTGCCGACCGGCGCCCCTCGAGACGCTCTATTGTTAATTTTTCAGGCCAGTCCGGTTCCGTGGCGGATCGAATTCGAGGATGTTGGTGTCGGTCACCTAGTCCTCCCGAGCAGCAAGAACACTTTACACACTAACCCGTTCCTGCCGATGCACCCGAATATCGCCACCGAGACCGATGGCGTTTACGACCTGCCACCGCCCTGGGTTCTCGAGGGCCGCTTGACGGAGAGCGATCAGTGAGCGATAAAAAATACAAGAAAGTATCGCGGACCGACATCGCGTTGCCACAGCAGGTCATTCAAGCAATCAATGGCCATCTCGGCGAAAATCGGCGCGATTTGTTTCTGATCCCCTTCGCCCGACAGATCATGACGCATTTTCGCTATCACGCCTTGACCGATGACTCCTTCGAGTTTCATCAGGCCCTCGACGACGCCGTCATTCCGGACACCATCGAATACAACCGCCGGCAATTGATGGATGGAGCTGGAATGGAACGGCCGAGGCTGTTGATCGACGTCGTCAAGAGCTTGCACCATGTCGCAACCCGGATTTCCGAAATGCGCGTTCTCTGCATCGGTCCGAGAAGCGAAAACGAAATATTTATGCTGATCGGCAACGGTTTCGATCCGGAAAAAATCTGCGGTCTCGATTTGATCTCCTATTCTGAATTCGTTGACGCCGGAGATATGCACGAAATGCCTTATCCGGATGGAAGCTTTGACATCGTCATTGTCGGCTGGGTGCTTGGTTATTCCAAAGAACCTGCGCGCGTCGCCAAGGAAATTCGCCGGGTGGCGAAATTCGGCGCCGTCATCGCCATCGGCGTGGAGCACGATCCAAGCACCGAAGAAAACCCTCAACAGGGCTTCAATTTAGAGGGGTTTAAATTCTCGAATACCGATGAAATCACGGCTTTATTTGGCGATAGTATCCATTCGGTCTATTTTCGCCATGATGTCCACCGCACGATGGCAGACACCATGTGCCACCTGATGGTCGCATTTGAGTTAGTTTAAAATGACGCTGGTCTGTACTTTGGCTTGCTTCACACGCATCCTGTAGTCAGCATTTCTGGAGATATGCGATGCGCTTGGACGTCATATTTGACACCGTCTGTCCTTGGTGTTTCATCGGCAAGCGAAGGCTGCAAAAAGCCATCGCCATGCGTCCGGAGTTTCACATCGATATCGTCTGGCACCCGTTTCTACTCAATCCCGACATGCCGCCCGGCGGGATCGACCGCACTGCCTATCTGATCAAGAAGATCGGTAGCGAAACCCGGGTCCGCCGCATTTACGGCGCCATCGGTGAGGCCGGGCAATCGGTCGAGATTGACTTCGCCCTTGATCGTATCGGCCGCACACCCAATTCCGTCGACTCGCACCGGCTGATCAGATATGCGGCGCAAACCGTCGATGCGGCGCCGTTGGTCGAGGCGTTGTTTTCTGAATATTTTCTCAATGGCGGCGATATCGGAGACACCGATGTCTTGATCGAGATCGGAATCCGGCACGGCTTGGAGCCAAAAACACTGCGCCACTATCTGGCCAGTGACGAAGATGTCGATGCCATCTACGAAGACAATGCCCGGGCGCACCGCTTGGGTGTCAACGGCGTCCCGGCTTTTGCATTCGATGGCGCGATGGTCATTTCCGGTGCCCAGGAACCGGAGGTTCTGGTCCGGGTCATGGATGCGGCGCACGCCGCCCGGCCGGTCCACGAGGAAATGTCGGCGTGAGCGGGCTGCACCAGTTGACAATGAGCTATACCGCCGAACAGGACCGAATTCTGTTCCGCATCGCCACCACCGACAAAACCGAATACCGCTTGTGGCTGACGCGGCGGTTCGTTCACATGCTGTGGGGGGCGCTACGCCAGACCTTTGAAAACGACGCCGAATTGAAGCGTGTCGTCGACAAGGAAGTGAAGGACGCAATCCTAGGGATGCAGCATCAAGAGGCTGTCCAGAAAACCGACTTCACGACGCCACCGGTCGCCGACACCACCAACCCCGGACCGCTGTTGGTGACCGGTGGAACCGTCAATCCGGGCCCGGAGCTGACTGCGATAAAATTCAAGACCAGCGAGGGAACCGACGTCCGGTTCAATCTCAACAAGCAACTCATGCATGCTTTCTGTCATCTGCTGGTCTCGACCAGCCTTCGCGCCGAGTGGAAGCTCGATCTTTCCATGGGTGACGCCAATGTCGTCGTGCCGCAGGGCGAGATGCGGATTCATTAAGTCCGCCCTCAACAACCCGCCGCGGCCGCCAACTCCCGGGCAAGATACCGGACCCCGTCGATCCGTTCCTTCGGCGTATCCCAGATCCTAGAGAACACCAACCGATGGTCCGGGCGGAGTTTTGCCGTACCTTTTTGCGCGGTAATCCATTGCACCAGCCGCACCGGATCGTCGACCCGGTCATTGCGGAACTGCACCGACGCCCCCTTCGGTCCGGCGTCGAGTTTACCGATGCCTGCCTC
>JAQBZY010000231.1 GCA_027620395.1 Pseudomonadota bacterium | reverse complement strand
CTCTACGCCATTCTGGCGCTGTTGCTGCCGCTGACATTCATCTTCTTCCCGGTGTCGGCGCGGGCGCGCTCCAATGTCGTGCCCTGGTACGATGCGCTGCTGGCAGTGACGACGTTCGGCACTTGCGGCTTCTTCTTCGCCAATTCGACCGCCATCGTCGATTTGGGCTGGGAGTTAGTTGCCCCCGATTACGCGGTCTACATGAGCTTTTTGCTGTGGGCCCTGGTGCTCGAGGCTGTTCGCCGCGCCGGCGGGATGGCCATTTTCACCATCGTCGCCGTGATCTCGGTCTATCCGATTTTCGCCGACGTGATGCCGGGGCCGATTTCAGGCCTTCGCAGCACACCCGGCGAGACCGCCGCTTATCACGCCATGAGCATCGAGAGCATTTTGGGTATTCCGATGCGGGCCTTCGCCGAGCTGGTGATCGGATTCCTGATCTTCGGCGTCGCCCTGCAACACACCGGCGGCGGCAAATTCTTTCTCAATCTCGCTTTCGCCATGCTGGGCGGGGTTCGGGGCGGCGCCGCCAAGGTGGCGATTTTTTCGAGCGGCCTGATGGGATCCATGAGCGGCAGTGTGATCACCAACGTGTTGACCACCGGCGTGATGACCATTCCGGCCATGAAGCGCACCGGCTTCTCACCGCATTACGCCGGCGGCGTCGAGGCCTGTGCGTCGACTGGCGGCGTCCTGATGCCACCGGTCATGGGGGCGACCGCCTTCATCATGGCGACCATCATCGAGGTTCCCTACGCCGACATCGCGATCGCCGCCGTGGTTCCGTCCGGGCTTTATTTCTTCGGCCTGTTCATGCAGATCGATGCCTATTCGGTCAGGATGAACCTGAAAGGATTGCCGAAGCACGAATTGCCGTCGCTCGGCCAGACGCTCCGCGAAGGTTGGTATTTCGTGCTCGTGTTCGTAATGCTGATCGTGATGTTGATTTATCTGCGCCGCGAGGCGCTAGCGCCGTTCTACGCCACCGGCATGCTGCTCGCGCTCAATCAAATCTTTAAGCACAGCCGCTGGGGCTGGCCGGAAATCGGTAAATTCCTGATCGGGACGTGCAGTCTTCTGGTCGAATTGACCGCCATTCTGGCCGCCGTCGGTCTGATCGTCGGCTCGTTGTCGATGACCGGAATGGCGGGGACGCTGGTCAACGATTTGGTCTACATGGCCGGCGGCTCGACGCTGGTTTTGCTGTTCATGGGGGCGCTCACCAGTTTCATCATGGGTGTCGGCATGACGGTGACGGCGGCCTATATCTTTTTGGCCGTGGTGCTGGCACCGGCCTTGATCCAGGGTGGGCTGTCGCCGATGGCGGTGCATCTATTCATTCTGTATTGGGGCATGCTGTCGTTCATCACACCGCCGGTGGCGCTCGGCGCCTATGCCGCGGCGGCGCTGGCGCAGGCGACGCCGATGCGGACCGGTCTCGAAGCCATGCGGCTCGGCAGCATCATCTATTTCATTCCGTTTTTTTTCGTGCTCAATCCGGCATTGATTTTCGAAGGAACGCCGAGTGCGGTTCTGATCGCCATCGTGTCGGCGTTCGGCGGCGTCGGTATCGTCGCTGGCGCGTTGCAGGGATATCTGATCGGCCTTGGCGATCTCCGCCAGGGTGGTTTCGCCGAGTGGCCGGTCCGGGCGCTTTTGGTGGCGTCCGGAATGAGCCTGGCGACACCCGGCGGCGGCTTGTTGCCGTGGACCAATCTCGAAGGCACGTTAGCGGCGGGGATCGGCATGGTGCTGGCCATCGGCCTACATCTGCTGGCCAGCCGCGCCGTCAAGGCGGCCTGAGACACCGGGCGGCGAGGGACAACGTTGATGAATCCTAACCAACTGTTCTCGCTTTCAGGCAAGGTGGCGCTAGTCACCGGCGCCACCAAGGGGATCGGAAAATCGATTGCCGAGACCTTCGCCGCCGCCGGTTCCCAGGTGATTGTGTCGAGCCGCGACCAGGGCCGTTGCGATGCCGTCGCCGCCGAGATCAACGGCGCGGGCGGCGAGGCGCTCGGCATTGCTTGCAATATCTCGCACAAGGATCAACTGCGGGGCTTGGTCGACAAATCGTTGGCGGCCTTCGGCAAGATCGACGTTTTAGTCTGCAACGCCGCCGTGAACCCGCATTTCGGACCGCTCGCGGAAATCTCGCAGGAAGCCTACGACAAGATCATGAACACCAACGTCGGCAGCAATCTCTGGCTCTGCAACATGGTGATCCCGGGCATGGCCGAGCGCCGCGACGGCGCGGTGATCATCATCTCCAGCATCGGCGGGCTGAAGGGCAGCGAAAAGCTCGGAGCCTACGGGCTTTCCAAGGCCGCCGACATGCAGTTGGCGCGGAATTTCGCCGTCGAGTGGGGGCACGCCAACGTCCGCGTCAACTGCATCGCGCCCGGCCTGATCAAGACCGACTTCGCCCGCGCGCTCTGGGAAGACCCGGAAGCGGCCAAACGCGCCGTCGCCGCCTATCCGATCGGGCGCCTTGGCGAGCCCGATGACATCGCCGGCGCGGCGCTGTTTCTGGCCGGCCGGGCTGGCAGTTTCGTCACCGGGCACACATTGGTGGTCGATGGCGGCAGCACCATTGGCGGCGTCCGGTACAGCTAGCGGTTTGGTCATATAGATCGGTTATTGCGTTTCGCCCTTCGAGACGGCGCTTCGCGCCTCCTCAGGGTGAGGGGTTTATGGAATGAGCCTCTTCAGGGTGAGGGGTTTATGGAATGCGTCCCTCTGGGTGAGGGGATAAACGAACTCACCTCATTCTGAGGAGCCTGCTAAGCAGGTGTCTCGAAGGATCGGTCCTTGGTTCGGCAACCGGCTCGCCGCTGCGTTAAAGTCCGGCCAACGCGCGAGCCTTGTCGACCAGCCCGTCGATCCGCTGGCCGAAGATGCGGAACCGCTCATCGCTGGTCTGGCCTCGGAGAAACCGGATATAAATCTGCTGCAAGATCACGGCGATCTTTAAGGCGCCGAAAATCTGATACCAGTGAATCCGCGCGCAATCGAAACCGGTCAGCAGGGCGTAGCGTTGGGTGACATCGGCGCGGCTTGGAAATCCTTCGTTCCAGGTCGGCATCGAGGCAGCCTTGATCCATCTTGGATCATCCCCGGCCTCGCCCCAGAAGGTCAGGGTATAGCCCAAATCCATCAGCGGATCGCCCCGGGTGCACATGTCCCAATCGAGGATCGCGGTGGCGTTGGCCGGGTCCGCGAAATCGACCAGAACGTTGTCGAGCTTGAAATCGTTATGCAGCAACGAAACCTGAGCGCTGGTGGGAATATCTCGTTCGAGCCAGGCGATGATCTTGCTGACGGCCGGATTGTCTTCGTGCTTGGCGGCGTGCCAGCGTTTGCTCCAACCCTCAAGCTGGCGGGCGACAAAACCCTCCGGCCGGCCGAGATCGCCCAATCCGGCGGCTTCGGGGCTGACCCGGTGCAAAGCCGCCAGGGCGTCGACGAGCATCTCGCCGACGCGGCGATTGAGTGCCGGGGGCCAGGTGCGATCGTCGGGCAATTGCGTTCGGATCACGAAGCCTAGGCGCCGCTCCATGACATGAAATGGCGCGCCGATGATCGACGCGTCTTCACAAACGGCGAAGCTTCGAGGCGCCAGAGGAAACACGGTCGACAAATCCTTTAAGACGCTGTGTTCGCGGAGCATGTCGTGCGATGTCGGTGCGACGTGACCGAGCGGCGGCCGGCGCAACACGTACTCTGTTTCGCCAAAGCCGATCAGATAGGTCAGATTGGCATGCCCGCCGCCGAACTGGGCGACGCGGAGTGAACCGTCGGTCTTGGGAAGACGCCGACGAAGCCAGGGCTCGAGCCGACCGGTGTCGAGCGTTTCCTCGGCTCGGACGGCGATGACTTCGCGGTCGCTTTGCATGCCGGACGCCGTTCAGGCGACCTCGAACAATGCCGCCGCCCCCATGCCGCCGCCGACGCACATGGTGACGACGCAATGCTTGGCGCCGCGCCGTTTGCCTTCGATCAGGATATTGCCGGTCAGCCGCGCGCCGGTCATGCCGAACGGATGGCCGATGGAAATCGAGCCGCCGTTGACGTTGAGATTTTCGCCTGGAATGCCGAGTCGGTCGCGGCAATAGACGACCTGCACCGCGAAGGCTTCGTTCAATTCCCAAAGATCGAT
>JAQBZY010000230.1 GCA_027620395.1 Pseudomonadota bacterium | reverse complement strand
GATCTAAAGAATGCGACCGCATTCGTGGTCCCGCTCGGCGGCGGCGACGCGGCCGAATTACTGGACGCACTCAATCGGGCATCCGGCTTCTTTCGTAGCTGGATCGCCAAGCGGGTGCGCCTCCGGCATATGCCAAAAATTGGCTTTCTCGCCGACCGGTCGTTCGACGAAGCGGCGAAAATCGAGGCCGCGCTCAAGGATCCCAGGGTTGCCGCCGATCTCGCCCGCAAACCAAACGACGAGGCCTGACCCGGTGGGCCGCAAACGCACGGGCTTGCCGGTCCACGGCTGGTTGATCGTCGACAAACCGGAAGGACCGAGTTCCAGTCACATCGTCGGCATGGTTCGCCGGCTGACCAATGCGGCCAAGGTCGGGCACGGCGGCACTTTGGATCCGCTGGCCAGCGGCATCCTGCCGATCGCCTTAGGCGAGGCCACCAAGACCCAGCAGTGGGCCATGGATGGCCGAAAAATTTATCGTTTCACGGTCCGCTTCGGTGAAGCGACAACCACTGACGATGCCGAGGGCGAGGTTTCCGCTACCAGCGCCGTCCGCCCGATGGCGGCCGAGATCGAGGCTGCCCTGCCGGCCTTTATCGGCGACATCGAACAGGTGCCGCCAATTTTTTAGGCGATCAAGGTCGATGGCCAGCGGGCCTACAAGCTAGCGCGCCAGGACCAGGCGGTAACGCTCGCGGCGCGAACCGTCAGCGTGCACACGTTTAAATTGCTTGGCCTGCCGGATTCCGATCATGCCGAGTTCGAGGTCGAGTGCGGCAAGGGCACCTACGTTCGCGCGCTTGGCCGCGATCTCGCCTTGCAACTCGGAACCTTTGGTCATATAAGGCGCCTGAGACGCGTCGCCGTCGGCCCGTTCCGCGAGGATCGGGCCGTAAGTTTGCAGGAATTGCAAGGACTTGAGCCGGCGACGCTGCTATCGCGATACCTGCTCCCCGTCGAGACCGCGCTGGCCGACATCCCGGCACTGGCCTTGACCGAGCAGGAAGCGCGAAGGCTGAAAAACGGACAGGGCGTACCCGTCCTTCCGGTGGCCAGCCGTTCTCCGTTCAGAGACATCGCCCAGGGCGATGTCGTCCGGGCGGTCTTGGACGGCCAGCTAATCGCCTTGGCGCGGATAACCGGCGGCGAAATTCGTCCCGTCCGGGTCATGAACCTCTAGAGACAGGAGTGTCCGATGTCGATTACAGCCGAGCGCAAGAGCGCGCTCATCAAGGAATATGCGACGAAGGAAGGCGACACCGGGTCGCCGGAAGTTCAGGTGGCGGTCCTTTCCGAACGGATCGCCAATCTGACCGAACATCTGAAGACGCATAGCAAGGACTTCCACTCGCGGCGTGGCCTCCTGATGATGGTCGGACAACGCCGCCGGCTTCTCGACTACGTGAAGAAACAGGAAGAGAAGCGCTACGAGGACTTGGTCAAGCGACTGGGTCTACGCCGCTGACGCGGCCGGACGCGCGATGGCGCGCGTCCCGGCGTCGGCCGCTGCATGCGTTCCGCCAGCGGGATAATTGTCAACGGTTCGGCGCCTTGCCTGCGGCCAAGGTGGCCGTCGGCGCGTGCCGGTCTTCCTGGGCCGGTCACGCAGTACGCATGAAGGGATAGGTAAAATCATGTTCAAGGAATTCAGGAAAGAAATTATCTGGGCCGGGCGCAAGCTCGTGCTCGAGACCGGCAAGATCGCCCGCCAGGCCGACGGCGCCGTGATGGCGACCTATGGTGACAGCAAGGTGTTGTGCACGGTGGTCGGCGAAAGAACACCGAAGGCCGGCATCGACTTTTTCCCGCTCTCGGTTCACTACCAGGAAAAAACGTTCGCCGCGGGCAAGATTCCGGGTGGTTTCTTCAAGCGCGAAGGCCGCCCGAGCGAGCGCGAGACGCTGACGTCACGGCTCATCGACCGGCCGATCCGGCCGTTGTTTGTCGACGGCTACAAAAACGAGACGCAGGTCATTTGCACCGTCGTCTCGCACGATCTCGAAACCGAAACCGATATTCTCGCTTTGGTCGGCACGTCCGCGGCATTGACCATCTCGGGTCTGCCGTTCCTGGGCCCGATCGGTGGTGCCCGCGTCGGCCGCATCGGCGGTGAATTTGTGCTCAATCCGACTGTGCCGCAAATGGCCGAGAGCGATCTCGATTTGGTCGTCGCCGGCACCAAGGAAGGCGTGTTGATGGTCGAATCGGAAGCCAAGGAGCTTTCCGAAGATGACATGCTGGCCGCCGTCATGTTCGGTCATCGGGGCTTCCAGCCGGTCATCGATGCGATCATCGAATTGGCTGAAGCTTGCGCCAAGGACCCGATCGATCTGACCGGTGAACCGGAAGGCAAGGACGCGCTTAAATCCCGGATCGCCGATCTGGCCGCGTCCAATCTTCGCGAGGCCTATGGCATCCGCGTCAAATCGGAACGTCAGGCGCGCATTTCTCAGATCAAAAAATCCGTCTTAGGGGCGCTTGCCGCCGATGGCGGTATTGATCCGGCGCTTGCCGACGCACCGGGCGGCATCTTCAAGAGTCTGGAAAAGGATATCGTCCGTAACGACATCCTCGATACCGGCACCCGCATCGACGGACGCGACACCAAGACGGTGCGGCAGATCGCCGTCGAAGTCGGGATCCTGCCGCGCGCGCACGGTTCGGCGTTGTTCACGCGCGGCGAGACGCAGGCCTTGGTGACGACAACCCTCGGCACCGGCCAGGACGAACAGATCATCGATGGTCTGGCCGAAAATTACCGCCAGCACTTCATGCTGCATTACAACTTCCCGCCCTATTCGGTCGGCGAAGCTGGCCGGGTCGGCTTTACCGGCCGGCGCGAAGTCGGGCACGGCAAGCTCGCTTGGCGGGCGGTGCACCCGGTGATGCCGGCCAAGGATACGTTCCCGTACACGGTCCGGGTTGTCTCCGACATCACCGAATCGAACGGCTCGTCATCGATGGCCAGCGTCTGCGGCGCGTCGCTTTCGATGATGGACGCCGGCGTGCCATTGGGCCGCCCGGTGGCCGGCATTGCCATGGGTCTGATCAAGGAAGGCGAGCGGTTCGCGGTGCTCTCGGACATTCTCGGCGACGAGGATCACCTGGGCGACATGGACTTCAAGGTCGCCGGCACCGACATCGGCGTGACGTCTTTGCAGATGGACATCAAGATCACCTCGATTACCGAGGAGATCATGCGGATCGCCCTGGCGCAGGCCCGCGATGGCCGGCTGCACATCCTGAACGAAATGGCGAAGGCACTGTCGTCGTCGCGCGAAGGGGTCAGCCAGAACGCGCCTCGGATAACGCAATTGAAAATCAATCCGGAAAAGATTCGCGACATCATTGGTCCCGGCGGCAAGATCATCCGCGAGATTTGCGAAACCACCGGCGTCAAGATCGATGTCGAGGACGACGGGTCGGTCCGGATCGCCGCCGTCGACCAGGCGGCCGCCGACAAGGCCGCCGAATGGATCCGCGGCATTGTCGCCGAGCCGGAAGTCGGGGCCATTTATAACGGCAAAGTCGTGAAGATCGTCGACTTCGGCGCCTTCGTGAACTTCATGGGCAACAAGGACGGTCTGGTTCATATTTCCGAACTGGCGGAAGGCCGGGTCGCCCAGGTCGGCGATGTGGTCAAGGAAGGCGATTTGGTCAAGGTCAAGCTGATCGGGATCGACGACCGCGGCAAGGTTAAGCTGTCGTTGCGGGTTGTCGATCAGGAAACCGGCGCCGATATTTCCGACAAAGTGGCGGAGAAAAAGCAGCGCGCCTAATCGTTCCTCGGATAACGTGCTCGGGGCGGCGGGGTTTCCGCCGCCCCTTTTACTTGGCGCACCGGGCGGGCGTTTTTTCGTGCACGGCCCCCAGATTTCCCTTAATGATGGGCTATCGCAGGGCCAAAAAGGGCGACCTCGGCCGGTCCGGCTGTGGTCGACCGGCATGGGGGAAGGAACTGAGCTCTTTGTCACGCCAGAACCAGTATTCCTATGACGACTTGATCAAATGCGCCAAGGGCGATTTGTTCGGCCCTGGCAACGCCCAGTTGCCGATGCCGCCGATGCTGATGTTCGACCGCATCGTGAATATCGCTGATACTGGCGGTGCGCACGGAAAAGGCATCGTCGAGGCGGAGCTGGATATCAATCCGAATCTTTGGTTTTTCCA
>JAQBZY010000229.1 GCA_027620395.1 Pseudomonadota bacterium | reverse complement strand
TAACACATTCAGCCCACTATACTAAGTGATGCCGCCTGCCACCGCTAGCACAGGATTGCCTTGAAGGCGCTTGTTTTTTGGCGATTCAACAGCCCTAATTCCGGCCATGACGCCCCGCTCTCCCCGAAACACCCCCGATCAATTGATCGCCGCCGAGGTTTGGGTCTTCGATCTCGACAACACCCTCTATCCGGCGTCCTCTCGGTTGTTCGACCAGGTCGACTGGAACATCACCCGGTTCGTCGCCAAATTCCTGAACATCGACCAAGTCGAGGCCAGGCGGCTGCAGAAGGGCTATTTCCGCCAACACGGCACCACCATGCAGGGCATGATGACGCTGCACGGGGTCGACCCGAAAACCTACCTCGAATATGTCCATAACATCGATTTGGCGCCGATTTCGGCCGATCCGACCTTGTCCGCCGCCTTGGAACGCCTGCCGGGGCGGAAGTTGATCTTTACCAACGGTTCGACCGCGCATGCCGAACGGATCACGCGCCACATCGGCGTCGACCATCATTTTTCCGGCTGTTTCGACATCATCGAGGCCAAATATACGCCAAAACCGGACCCGGGCATCTACGCCGAATTCTGCCGCCGCTTCGACATCGATCCGGCCCGGGCGGTGATGGTCGAGGACATGGCGCGGAATCTGATCCCGGCCGCCGAATTGGGCATGACCACGGTTTGGTTGTCGACCGATTCCGATTGGGCCCGGGCCGGCAGCGACGGCAACCACATCGATCACATGATCGACGAGTTGGCGCCTTGGCTGGCCGAGCTGACCGGGGTCGCCTGAGAGCCTGCCGCCCGCGGTTGACACCCTTTCGGACCACGGGCATCTTCGCCCGGCCATCAAGAACGTACCGACGAGGACGGAAGTAGACCATGAGCGATCTTGCCAAGACCATCGACGCCGCCTGGGAAGCCCGCGATCAGGTGACCCTTTCGACCAAGGGCGACATCCGCGACGCCGTAGAGACGGCGCTCGGCTTGTTGGATTCCGGCAAGGCCCGCGTCGCCGAGAAAAAGGGCGCCGATTGGACCGTCAACCAGTGGCTCAAGAAAGCCGTGCTGCTGTCATTCCGCTTGAACGACATGACCCCGATCGCCGGCGCGCCGGGCGGCGCCACCTGGTGGGACAAGGTGCCGTCGAAATTCGCCGGCATGGACGAGGCGGCGTTCCGCAGTGCCGGCTTTAGGGCCGTGCCGGGCGCCATCGTCCGCCATTCCGCTTTCATCGCACCCGGCGTCATCTTGATGCCGAGCTTCGTCAATTTGGGCGCCTACGTCGATAGCGGGACCATGGTCGACACCTGGGCCACCGTCGGATCCTGCGCCCAGATCGGCAAGAACTGCCACCTGTCGGGTGGCGTCGGCATCGGCGGTGTCCTGGAGCCGTTGCAGGCCGGCCCAGTGGTGATCGAGGACAACTGCTTCATCGGCGCCCGTTCGGAAGTCGTCGAGGGCGTCATCGTCGGCGAAGGCTCGGTGCTGTCCATGGGTGTCTATATCTCGGCCTCGACCAAGATCGTCGACCGCACCACCGGCGAGGTGCACATCGGCAAGGTGCCGCCGTATTCCGTCGTGGTGCCTGGCGCCCTGCCGTCACGGCCGATCGCCGGCAGGAATGAGCCCGGTCCGTCCCTCTATTGCGCCGTCATCGTCAAGCGGGTCGATGCCCAGACCCGCTCCAAGACATCCGTCAATGAGCTCCTTCGCGATTGACCCGGTAGAGCTTTCGAAGGCGCTGATCCGGCGCCCGAGCGTCACGCCGGTGGACGCCGGCGCGCTCGACGTATTGATCGATGTCCTGACACCACTCGGGTTCGAAATTTTCGATCTCACATTCGATGATCCCGCCGGTGAACCGACCCGAAATCTCTATGCGCGGCTGGGTAATTCGGGCCGCAACTTCTGCTTCGCCGGCCATACCGACGTGGTGCCGCCGGGAAACCCCGAAGACTGGAGCAGCGATCCCTTCGCACCCGAAGAGAGGGGCGGCCGGCTGTATGGCCGGGGCGCCGCCGACATGAAGTGCGCCATCGCCGCCATGGCCGCGGCCACGGCGGAATTTTTGCGCCACCAGGGCGCCGACTTCGGCGATTCGATTTCGTTCCTGATCACCGGTGACGAGGAAGGCGACGCCACCAACGGTACGAAGAAGGTCTTGGATTGGCTCGCCGCCCGGGACGAAAAAATCGACGCCTGCGTCGTCGGCGAGCCGACCAATCCCGATCAATTGGGCGAAATGGTCAAGATCGGGCGGCGCGGCTCCATGAACGCCTGGATCACCGTCGATGGCGTGCAGGGTCATTCCGCCTATCCGCACTTGGCCGACAATCCGATCCATAAGCTGATCGCGCTTTTGTCGGCTCTGACGTCGGTGCCTTTGGACGAGGGCTCGGCGCATTTCCAGCCCTCGGTCCTGCAAGTCACCACCGTCGATGTCGGCAATGCCGCGACCAACGTCATCCCGGCCAAGGCCGAGGCCCGAGTCAACATTCGCTTCAATGATCTGCACACCTCGGCCGGCATCGAGAAACTTTTGCGCGGCCGCATGGACCAAGCCGGCGGCGGCTATCAGATGCGGACACGGGTGTCGGGCGAGAGCTTTTTGACGCCGCCTGGCGAGTTGAGCGCCGTCGCCGCGGCGGCGATTGCCGATCAGATCGGACGCCAGCCGGAGTTCAGCACCACCGGCGGCACGTCTGACGCCCGCTTCATCAAGGATCATTGTCCAGTGGTCGAGTTTGGCCTGACCAACGCCACCGCGCACAAGATCGACGAAAACAGCCGAACCGACGACATCCGGGCCCTGGCTGGCATCTATGCCCGGATGCTCGAGCGCTATTTCGGCAAGCCGGCATGAACCTCAGCACCGTCGAAATTCACCGCGCCCTTTGGGGTGCGCTCCGCCTCGCCCGGTTCGATATCGTCGGCCTTGCCGTCTTCAGCGATCGAGACAGTGACTTTTGACAATCGTTCTTCGCCGCCGTCATCGTGCTGCCGATGTTTCTGTTCTGGATCGGCATGCACGGCACCGGCATGGGCGAAGACGTGCCACTGCCGTTGGCGCTTATTTACGAGTGCATGGCTTACGCCGTCGGCTGGTTGCTGTTTCCGCTCATCGCCTATTATCTTTGTGTCCACGTCGAGAGGGCCGACCAATACGTCCGCTACATCGTTGCCTACAATTGGTCGTCGGTCATTCAGAACGGATTGTTCTTTCTTCTGAACGTCCCGACCGCGCTGGGTCTGATGGGGCCCAACGCGCGCAGCTTCTTCGGCCTAATCTTGTTGCTGTATATTTTGACCTACGGCTGGTTCGTCGCAAAGTCGGCGCTTGGGCTGACGCCGCAGCGCGCCGCAATCTTCGTCGCCGCCGATTTCATCACGTCGATGCTTTGGGAGCGGGTGACCGACTGGCTGGTCAGTGGCGGTTGAGCGGCGCTTAGACTTCCTTGCCGCCATCGAAAAAATGCATGATTGGATGCGTCAAGTCGTTCCAATCGATACTTAGCCAGAGTGCGCCGAGGCCGACCAGCCCCATCAACAACGGTGAGCTCATGAAGCCGCCGACGGCCAAAAACAGCCCGGCAAAACCCCAGCTAACCTGGCCGCGCAGGATCGCCACGACCGAGAAAATAATCGCCAGCGGCACGAACAGGATGCTCGGCCCGAAGATCCCGAGCAGCCCCGAACCAATGGCGAACCAGCCGGCGATGGGATTGCTCTCGGTCTCCTTAGGCGTGCCGGCATCGGCGCCGTTTTCGGGGCCGGCGCCGCCGAGGCTAAGCGGGATCTTGTCCATGCGACGAGATTACACGTTGCCCGGCCGGGCGACAACGCGGCCGGGACCTGATTGCATGCCGAGAGGTTTCGACTTGACTAAAATCAATGCCTTGCCCTGTCCGCGCGCCTACTACAGGACGCTGCAATGGGGGACAAGCGACATGGCCATCGGCAAAATCACCGACCGAATCGACGCCATCACCGGCATCTCGCCGGAACGGCGTGTCGCCGCGCCACCGTGCCCGCGCAGTGTCAAGATCGAGTTGACGGCCCGGTGCAATTTTAAGTGTTACTTCTGCGCCACCGGTTACAAACTGCGCGACAAACGCGATATGGATTTCGATTTCTATGTCGATTTGGTCAAACAACTTCGTGCC
>JAQBZY010000228.1 GCA_027620395.1 Pseudomonadota bacterium | reverse complement strand
CGGACTTCCGGGCATGGCCAAGGAGGACGGGACGCCCCGCTATCCGGGCGGCTATGCCGATTACATCGTCAATCACGAGCGGGCGCCGGGCATCGGACCGCTCGCCGGCTGGCGTGGCGCCGACGGCCAGTCGCACGGCAAGGGCGCGGTCAATCCGGCTCAGTTGCAGCGCTATATCGAGAACGGCTGCTTTTGGTCGCATCATTTGCCGGAAGATCAGAAGTTTTATAAATTCGCCAACAAAGCCTATCTGGATTGGTCGGCCGACATCGGCTTCATCGGCAAGGCCGAGCCGATCGTGTTGCAGGTCTATTCGGAAGTGATGCAGAAGTTCCGCCTGGCGGCGCGTGGGCACGGCAGAAAGCAGCCGCCGGAGCGCGAGCGGGCCCGGATCGAGGCGTATTTCGATCCGCTGCCGATCTGGTATCAGCCGTTCGAGCACGCCATGGTCGACTTGGGCGAAAATGACTACTGGGCGACGCCGGCGGAATTCATGACCCGGTTCGGCGATTGCGAGGATTACGCGATCATCAAGTATTTGTCGCTGCGCCGCCTCGGCTGGCAGGAGAAGGACCTCCGCGTCGTCGCCGTCAAGGACATGAACCTCAAGGTCGGGCACGCGGTGCTCGTGGTGTTTTTCAAACACCCGACGTCGGGCCAGATCATGTCGCTTTTGCTCGACAATCAGATCAAGCAGATCGTCCAAGCCGACCGCGTCCGGCATTACCAACCGGTCTTTTCATTGAACCAATTCCATTGGTGGCGGCATACGCCGGTGCTGGGGTAGCCCGTCGGGTCGCCGCCCGCCGCCAAGGAACCGCAGGTCACTGTAGGGCCGAGCGCTCCGACCAGTTGCCGTCGGGCAGGAACTCGGCTCGCTCGCGCAGCACCTTGGCGGCCTTGGTCTGGCCAAGGCTTTCCAGGATCGTGCTCTTCAGCATCAAGGCATTCTTATCGTCCGGCGCCAGTTCGAGCGCCCGGTCGACGGAGCGAATGGCGCCGCCGGCATCGCCGGTCATATACAGCGCCATGGCTAGATTGTGGTGCGCCTTCTGGTAGCTGGGATCAATCGAACGGGCCTTGTCGAAGTGTTGGATGGCGTCCGTGGCCTTGCCGGTCTGAGCCAGGACGACGCCCAAATCGTCGTGCGCCTCGGCATTGTTGTCATCGAGTTGGACCGCCTTGCTCAAATCCTCGAAGGCGCCGGCCAGGTCATTGTTCCAGATCCGCCGGACGCCGCGTTTGGTGTAGCCGACGGTGCTATTCGGATTCCGCGTGAGAAACACCGTCAAATCGGCGATGCCTTCATCCAGGCGGCCGAGCCGTCCGAACGCCATGCCGCGCCCGAAATAAGCGCCGTCCAGGGTATCGTCCTTGGCGATGGCGCGGCCGAAATCGGTGGCGGCGTCGTCCATCCGCAGCAGTTTAAGATAGGCGTTGCCGCGCTCGACATAGAGCTTGGCGTCGTCGGGCGTCCTAGCCAGTTGCTGGCCGAGAGCGGCAATCCGCTCCTCAAGGGCGTGGGACTCGTCCAACTCGGCGGCGGCCGGAGCGGCACCGATACCGGGGACCAGGGCCGCCGGATGCACATAGTCGTCCGGCGACAGCGGCAGAAAACCGAAACACGACGCATGGAGTTCGTCCGGTATCTGATCGCGACGTAGACCGGGGCCGAACGGGTCGATCTCCAGATCGATCTTCTTGCCGAAGAAATTGCCTTGGCATTTTTCGTAGAGCTTCTCGCCGAAGATGTCGAATTGGCGAAAAGCCCGTAAATCCTTGTCCGCCTGATGCACGTTGATCAGCGCGAACATCGGCGCATTACGGAATTCGGCCAAATAGGAAACGTAATAATCGGCGATCAGCCGGTTTCGCTTGTCGTAAAGAAAAAGCTCGATCATCTGCGCCAAGTCGGGCCGCTCGACGATCCAGCGGACCCGCGCCGCCAACTGACCGTTGGCCTTATGAAAGTACTCGACCTCGCGGAAATAGCCAGGCCGGCGGGCGTAACCGCCGATCCGTTCGGTGGTCGTGACGGCGCGCTGGGCCTGCCAATGGCTGACGACCGAGAGCAGTTCGTCGGCGAAGGCATTGAGACGTTCGACCTGAGTTCTGCTTTCCTGGACCTGCGCCTTGACCGGCGCCGGCTGGGCCAAGGCGACGAACGCGGCGAGACATAGAAACCGGCAGAGGAGTGCTCGGAGCATGGCCCCAAGATAGCCCGAAACCGAGCATTCGGTAAGGGTCTGAAAACCGAACAATCGAGCCGGACCAACCGGGCAAGACGGCTATTCCGGCCTCGAGGTAGGAAAACCCTGGAATTTTCCGGGCCAGGGACTAAATTCCCGGCATCAGTTCAGGAGACTTCATGACCGATCTCAAGCGTGAAATCGCGTCGCGGCGGACTTTTGCGATCATCTCGCATCCGGACGCCGGCAAGACGACGCTGACCGAAAAGCTGTTGCTGTTCGGCGGCGCCATTCAACTTGCCGGCGCGGTCAAGGCCAGGGGCGAGCAGCGCCGCGCGCACTCCGACTGGATGAAGGTCGAGCGCGAACGCGGTATCTCGGTCGCGTCCTCGGTGATGACCTTCGATTATTCGGACTGCGTCTTCAATCTATTGGACACACCCGGTCACCAGGATTTCTCGGAAGACACCTACCGGACCCTCACCGCCGTCGACAGTGCCGTCATGGTGATCGATGCAGCCAAGGGCATCGAGACGCAGACCCTGAAACTGTTCGAGGTCTGCCGGCTTAGGGATGTGCCAATCGTCACCTTCATCAACAAGATGGACCGCGAGGCCCGCGATCCATTCGATCTGATGGACGAGGTCGAGCGGACACTGGCCTTGGACGTGACGCCGGCGAGTTGGCCGATCGGCATGGGGCGTGATTTTCTCGGCTGCTACGATTTGATCAATGACAAGTTGGTGCTGATCGCCAGGACCAAGGGCGCGCGTCCAGCCGAAGGCGAGCAGTGCAATGGTCTCGATGATCCGAAGCTCGATGCGCTGTTGCCGGACTGCGCCGTCAAAAAGCTCCGTGATGAGGTCGAGATGGCGCGCGGGCTTTGTCCGCCGCTAGACCGTGAGGCGTATCTTGGTGGGCACATGACGCCGGTCTACTTCGGCAGCGCCGTTAATAATTTTGGCGTCCGTGAGCTTTTGGACGGCTTGGTCTTGCGGGCGCCGTCGCCAAGGCCGCAGGCGGCGCGCGAGCGGTCCGTCGAACCGACGGAAGGAAAATTCTCCGGTGTGGTGTTCAAGATCCAGGCCAACATGGACCCGAAGCACCGCGACCGCATCGCCTTCGTCCGGATCTGCTCCGGGCGCTTCAAACGCGGCATGAAGCTCAGGCATGTCCGGACCGACAAGATACTCAACGTCAACAACGCGGTTCTATTCTTGGCTCAGGACCGGGAATTGGCCGAGGAAGCCTTCGCCGGCGATATCATCGGCATTCCGAACCATGGCAATCTCAGGATCGGCGATAGCTTGACCGAAGGCGAAACGCTGCATTTCACCGGCATCCCGAGCTTCGCGCCGGAGCTTCTGCAAAAAGTCCGGCCGGACGATCCGTTGAAGGCCAAGCACCTGGGCCGTGCCTTGCAGCAATTGGCGGAGGAGGGGGCGGCCCGCGTGATCAAGCCGTCGATCGGTCCGGATTGGATCGTCGGTGCCGTCGGCACGCTGCAATTCGAGGTCATGGCCGACCGCATCCGCACCGAATACGACGTGCCGGTCCGGTTCGAGGCGACGGAGCTTTATACCGCACGCTGGGTCGGCGCCGCTCCCGACATGCTGAAAAAGTTCCTGGACAGTAACCGCGCCGCCGTCGGCGAGGATCACGACGGCGAGCCGGTGTTCCTGGCCCGCAATGCATGGCATCTTAACAAGGCCAGCGAGGAGTGGCCCGACGTCAAGTTCATGAAGACCAGAGAGCAACTCGGATGAACCGCGATCTGCCTAAATTCGTCAAGCCGTTGGTCATCTATAGCAAGCTTACCGACGCGGAACGGGACGCAATTCTGGCCGAAACCCGCGCCGGCCGGCCGGCTGGTGAGCCGATGTGGGTGTTCGGGTTCGGATCCTTGATGTGGAGCCCGTGCTTCGAGCATGACGTCGCCGCGCCGGCGACGCTGCGCGGCTATGACCGGAAATTCCACATTTGGA
>JAQBZY010000227.1 GCA_027620395.1 Pseudomonadota bacterium | reverse complement strand
AGGCGTTCAATGCCCAGACCCAGGATTTGGAGCCCGGCATGCCGATCCCGGTGGTGATTACCGCCTACCAGGACCGTTCATTCACGTTCATCACCAAGACCCCGCCGGCCAGCTACTTCATCATGAAGGCGGCCAAGATCGGCAAGGGCTCTCCGGTGCCGAACAAGAACAAGGTCGGCAAGGTGACGATGGATCAGTTGCGCGAGATCGCGGAACTGAAGATGAAGGATTTGAACGCGCACGACATCGAAGCCGCGACCAAGATGATGGCCGGTTCGGCGCGTTCCATGGGTATCGAAGTGGAGGGCGCGTGATGGCCGCCAAAGGTAAGCGTTATTCCGCCGGCCGCGCCAAGATCAACCGCGACAAGGTGTATCCGCTGGTCGACGCGATCAAGATCGTCAAGGCCAACGCGACGGCCAAGTTCGACGAAACGATTGATATCTCAATTAATTTGGGCGTCGATCCGCGTCATGCCGACCAGATGGTCCGCGGCACGATTTCCTTGCCGCACGGCACCGGGCGGTCGCTCCGGGTCGCGGTGTTCGCCAAGGGCCCGAAAGCCGACGAAGCGAAGGCCGCTGGCGCCGATTTGGTCGGGGCCGAGGACTTGGCCGAAGCGATTCAGGGCGGCTCCATCGAGTTCGACCGCTGCATCGCGACGCCGGACATGATGGGCGTCGTCGGGCGCTTGGGTAAGGTGCTGGGTCCGAAGGGCCTGATGCCGAACCCGAAGCTCGGTACCGTCACCATGGATGTCGCCGGCGCCGTCAAGGCGGCGAAGGCGGGCCAGATCGAGTACCGCGTGGAAAAGCAAGGGATCCTACAGGCCGGCGTCGGCAAGGCCAGCTTCACCGAGGAACAGCTGCGCGAGAACGTCGCCGCTTTTGTCGAGGCGATTCAACGGGCCAAGCCATCTGGCGCCAAGGGAAACTACATGCAGAAGGTCAGCCTGTCTTCGACCATGGGGCCGGGCCTGAAACTGGATTTGTCGGCGCTCTGAGCGCCGGCGTGACGAATTCGCCGTTCCTTCGGGAATGGCGATAGGGGACGGCGGTGACGCCGTTTCCGACCTGTCCGAGACTGTGGGTGCCGTCGGTTTTGCCGCCGGCTTGAAGGGAAACCGCCCGCATAGATGGTGTTACGGCCGTTCGAGGGAGGCAGTGCCTCCTCCAGGCGGCTTGAACTGTTGAGTGGACAGGGCGAGCCGGCCTAGGTGACACCTCCCGAATCGGAGGTTGGCCTGGGCCAAAGTGAAACGGCATTGGGGTTTCCCGCTGGGAATTCCCGGTGCCATAAACTGGAGACGATCAGTGGACCGATCGGGAAAAGCGGAACTGGTCTCGTCGCTTCGCGGAACGTTCGAAGGCGCATCTGTCGTCGTCGTCGCCCATTACACTGGGATGACGGTCGCCGACATGGGTGAGCTTCGGACCAAGATGCGCGGTGTCGGGGCCCGTTTCAAGGTGACCAAAAATCGGCTCACACGTCTCGCGTTGAAAGGCACGCCCTACGAACAGATCGACGATCTCTTTACTGGCCCGACCGGCATCGCTTATGCGGATGACCCGGTGGCGCCGGCCAAAGCGGCCGTCGAATTCGCCAAGAAGAACGCGAAGTTCGTCATTATCGGCGGCGCGATGGGATCGAAGCGATTGGACGCCGACGGCGTCAAGCAGCTCGCCTCCCTGCCGTCTTTGGATGAGCTTCGGGCGAAACTCGTGGGATTGCTGAATGCCCCGGCGACTCGTATCGCCGGCGTCCTGCAGGCTCCGGCCGGCCAGGTCGCGCGGGTGCTCAGCGCACGTGCCCAACAAGGCGAAGCGGCGTGAAGCCGTCGTCGATTGTCAAATGTTCAAGCCCTAGGAGTAACGTAAATGGCTGATCTGCAAAAATTGGTAGACGAACTCTCGAACCTCACCGTCATCGAAGCGGCCGAACTCTCGAAGCTGCTCGAAGACAAGTGGGGCGTTTCCGCCGCCGCTCCGGTTGCCATGGCAGCCGCCGCGCCGGCCGCCGGTGACGTAGCCGCCGTCGAGGAAAAGACGGAATTTGACGTCATCCTCATGGTTGCCGGCGAAAAGAAGATCAACGTGATCAAGGAAGTCCGTACGATCACGGGTCTTGGCCTCAAGGAAGCGAAAGACCTCGTCGAAGGCGCGCCGAAACTCGTCAAGGAAGGCGTGAAAAAGGAAGAAGCCGCCGAGCTCAAGAAGAAGCTCGAGGACGCCGGCGCCACTGTCGAGTTGAAGTAATACTATTCGGCGTGCGTGGCCGGCGGTAACGCCGGCTGCGCCGCCGGTTTGGAACTTTCGTTCTTGAAGGCGGCCATATTGCCGCAACGGCCCGGCCCATGCCGGGAACTATGCAGCGAACCTACCCGCATTGGCCTTGCCGCGGCCGGGAAAGTGGGTTTGCAGCCACCTGAGGAAGGTATCGTCGGCGCGGCAAGCCGACCGGTGCCTGCCAGTTGAAACGGTTTCGGTCGGCGTCGATATGCCGGATCGGACATAGACGGAATTGAGGGACGTAATGGCGAGCAGCTTTACGGGACGCAAGCGCGTGCGGAAATATTTCGGCCGACTCCAAGCAGCGGTCGACATGCCGAACCTGATCGTGGTTCAGCGCACATCTTACGAGCAGTTTCTGCAGCGTGAAACGGCTAGGCGCGAACGCACCGACACCGGCTTGCAGGAAGTGTTCAAGTCGGTGTTTCCGATTACCGATTTTTCGGAGCGCGGCACCCTTGAGTTCGTCGGCTATGATTTCGGAGATCCGAAGTACGATGTCGAGGAATGCCAGCAGCGCGGCATGACCTACGCGGCTCCCTTGAAGGTGACGCTGCGCCTCGTCGTTTGGGATGTCGACGAGGAAACCGGCGCCCGCTCGATCCGCGACGTCAAGGAACAGGATGTCTACATGGGCGACATGCCCTTGATGACCGACAAAGGCACGTTCGTCATTAACGGCACCGAACGCGTCATCGTTTCGCAGATGCACCGCTCGCCGGGCGTCTTTTTCGACCACGACAAGGGCAAGACCCATTCGTCGGGCAAGTATTTGTTCGCGGCCCGGATCATTCCCTATCGCGGCTCGTGGCTCGATTTCGAATTCGACGCCAAGGATCTGGTCTATGTCCGGATCGACCGCCGCCGCAAGCTGCCGGTGACGACGTTGCTGTTGGCGCTCGATAACGAAGCGACCCAGAAGCGGCGCGCCAAGGCCACAAAGGCGCTCGACGCCAACGAAATCGAAGGCATGTCGCCGGAGGACATTCTCAACTATTTCTACAAGACCGCGACTTTCGAGCGCGTCAAGCGCGGTTGGAAGACCGCTTTCGATCCGCATCGGTTGCGCGGCGTCAAGCTGACCGCCGATCTGATCAACGCCAAGACCGGCCGCGTCGCTGCCGAGGCCGGCACCAAGCTGACGCCGCGCATGCTGCGGCAGTTGGCCGAAAAGGGCATGGAAGAACAAATCGTCACCGACGAGGAATTGATCGGCCGCTACTCGGCACGTGACGTGGTCAATGCTAAATCGGGCGAGATTTATGTCGAGGCCGGCGAGGAAATCGTCGAGGACACGCTGGAAGCTCTCTTGAATGCTGGCATCGAGTCCATCGACACGCTCTCGATCGACCATGTGAACGTCGGCCCGTATATCCGCAATACCTTAGCCGTTGACAAAACGCGGCTCGCGAAGAGGCGTTGATCGACATCTACCGCGTAATGCGTCCGGGCGAGCCGCCGACGATCGATACGGCCGAGGCTCTGTTCCATGGGCTGTTCTTCGACCAGGAACGTTACGACTTGTCGTCAGTGGGCCGCGTCAAGATGAACGCGCGGCTGGGCTTCGAGACCGAGGATACGCTCCGCGTGCTGCGCAAGGAGGACATTCTTTCGGTCGTCAAGACCTTGGTCGAATTGAAGGACGGTAAGGGCGAAATCGACGACATCGACCATCTCGGCAACCGCCGGGTGCGGTCGGTCGGCGAATTGATGGAGAACCAGTACCGGGTCGGCCTACTGCGCATGGAGCGCGCGATCCGCGAGCGCATGAGCTCGGTCGAGATCGACACCGTCATGCCGCACGATCTGATCAACGCCAAGCCGGCGGCGGCGGCCGTGCGCGAGTTCTTCGGCTCGTCGCAGTTGAGCCAGTTCATGGACCAGACCAATCCGCTGGCCGAGATCAC
>JAQBZY010000226.1 GCA_027620395.1 Pseudomonadota bacterium | reverse complement strand
CGGGCTACTGGAAAAGCTGGCCGGACGTCTGTCGGAAAACCGCGATCATCTCGGCTTGATGGACTGCGTCGATTCCGGCAATGCGATTTCGGGCATGGTCGGCGATGTCGATTGGACGGTGGAAACGATCCTCTACTTCGCCGGCCTTATGCGCGAGATCAAAGGCGAAACTTTCTCTCAGCAGCCGGGGCATTTAAACTTCACGCGGCGCCAGCCCTACGGCGTCGTCGCCAAGATCAATCCTTTCAACCACCCGTTCCGGTTCTGCGCCGAGAAGGCGGCGGCACCGCTCGCGGCCGGCAACACAGTCGTCATCAAGGGATCGGATCAGGCACCTCTTTCGAGCCTTCGTTTCGCCGAGATTTGCGAGGGAATTCTGCCACCCGGCGTCGTCAACGTGGTGACAGGGGACGCCGAAACCGGCCGTGCCATGGTCCGCCACCCTGACGTCCGCCGCGTTGGCGTCGTCGGTTCCGTCACCACCGGCAAGGCGATCGCCAAAGATGCCGCGGACGACCTCACGGTCGTGTCACTGGAACTCGGTGGCAAGAACCCGATCATCATCTTCCCGGACGCGGATCCGAAAAAGGCGGCAACGCTGGCGATAAAGGGCATGAACATGAACCGCCAGGGTCAGTCTTGCAGTTCGACCTCACGGGTCTTCGTGCACGAAAGTCTGCATGACGCGGTGGCGGCAGAAATCGTCCGACAGGCAGCGGCCTTGCCGGTCGGATTGCCGTGGCTGGAAGGCAAGGAACTTGGTCCGATCGTCTCGGCGCGGCAATTCGAGCGTGTCATGGGATACGTCAAAGCGGGGATTCAAGAAGGAGCGGAACTTCTAACCGGCGGCAAGGCTCCGAACGATCCCGACCTCGCTGACGGCTTTTTCCTGGAGCCAACTGTTTTTGACGGCGTGACATCGAATATGCGGATCGCCCGCGAGGAGATTTTCGGTCCCGTCATGTCGATCATGACTTGGAGCGATTTTGAGTCCATGCTCGCAGACGTGAATGCGCTGGAATACGGGCTGACTGCCCTCATTGTCACCGAATCCTACCGGACGGCGATGGAAACCATCGAGCGCGTCGAGGCCGGATATGTTTGGGTCAACGCCAACGGCCGCTACCTTGGTGCGCCATACGGCGGATGGAAATCGAGCGGCCTAGGGCAGGAGGAGTGTTTCGACGAGCTTCTGAGCTACACTCGGATAAAGAATGTCAATATGCGCTGGTAGGGCGCCATAACGATGTCGTTCGTCTGACATTACCCGCGATAAGCATACGTCGGCTGTTTGTCGATTTGCGCGGTGCCAATTGACCCAAGTATGCCATCGCCATCACATAATTATCGGCCCGAATTCGACGGATAAACTACTAGCAGCGACTCAACTGCGACGCCGACGGATATTCGGCCGCGCGCATGTGGAAAGGTAATCCAGTTACTGGATTTAAGCCTCTATATCCGACCAACTACTTCCTTCGTAACGGCGACGGTACCCATATCGCCACCGAATTCCATGGGCCGGATGGCATTGGCTTCGAAGCCAGCCCAAACCGCCGCCTCAATGATCCCCGCGGCAGCGGCGAGTTCTCGATGTCCGGACTTGTCGGCCAAATAATCCAGCATCAACGCGCCACTGAGGATGGCCGCCAGGGGATTGGCCTTGTCTTGCCCCATGATATCTGGGGCGCTGCCATGCGCCGGTTGGAATAAACCATGGTGATCGCCAATCTCGCCACACGCTGCCATCCCCATGCCGCCGACGAGCCCGCCGGCAAGATCGGACAGAATGTCGCCGAACATGTTCTCCATCACCAGGACATCGAAGTCCCATGGGCGGCGGATGAATTCCAGTGCCTGAGCATCGACATAACTGTAGGTCTTTTCGATATCAGGAAAGCCGCGGCCGCGTTCGTCAAAAATCTGACGAAAAAACGCCATCGACTTAAAGACGTTCGCCTTGTCGACGCAGGTGACTTTTCCCTTGCCGCCATGATCCTTCCGTTTGCGCGCCAACTTGAAAGCGAAATCATGCAGCTTTTCCGTGGTCGGCCTGGTGATGCGCAGAATGTCTTGGACTTCGTCGTCGTTTTCGACCGGGCACCGGTTATGAACGGCGGCAGAGTAAAAAAGACACTCGGTCGATTCTCGCAAAATCACCATATCGATGTTCTGGGCCCGCGGATCGGCGAGGCGTCGGGGCGTATTGGGGAATGCCCGCACCGGTCGGACGCCGGCATAAAGTTGAAAACGGTCGCGCAATCTCAAGTGCGGTGAAATTTCCGTCCCATCGTTATAGCGGATCGCGGGCAAGCCAATGGCACCCAAGAAAATTGCATCGGCCTTACCGGCCGATTCCTCGCCGCCGGGCTGGATATCGTGCCCGGTTTCTTTGTAATATCCGGCCCCCGCCGAAATAAAATTATAGTCGAGCGCAAACCCGCCGACACGATCACGCGCGGCGTCGACCACGTCGGTAACATCGATTCCGATGCCATCACCTTTGATGACGGCGACTTGAAAAGACGAATTAATCATTCCGATCCCCATTCACTGTGGACTCCCCCTCGACCCGTGCCAAGTGCAAAATGCCTGGAAAATGTTGGTTGAACTATTGCAGCGTCGCGGCTTGACGTAACTTTAGCAGAGGCCCGTTTGGCCGATTTTCCATGCCGTCTCCGGCATGGTTGGACGGCATCGCCCAGGCGCCGGAACAATAAATTCGGCGCGCGTCGATATTTTTGGCTTGCCGTTCCTGACGCCGAGACCGTGGCGGCAAAAATCTGATGATCGCTGGCGACATATCGGCTACCGTCTGGGCATGGGCGATATCTTCGATCGCGGCTTGTTCAAGCCGCCCGGCACCTTCATGGGCCTTGACTACGGGCACGATCTCACTGGCCGGCGGGCGGCTGTTCTTGGCATACCCTACGACAACGGTGCCCATCCATCTCGGATCGGGGCCCGTGACGGGCCGCGGGCGATCCGTGAAGCGTCACGGTTGATCCGCCGCTTTCGGCCACCGGACGCCGATTTCGACCCGCTCGAGCGATTGCGTGCGATCGACTGCGGCGATGTCATTTTGGTGCCGAGCATGCTTGATGAAGCCGAGGCCGTGATCGAGAAGGCAATTTCCCTGATCGCCGGCGTCGGCGCGGTGCCAGTGACGATGGGTGGCGACGGCAGCGTCACGCTCGGGCAATTGCGGGCCATCGCCAAACTTCGGCCCGATCTCGCCGTCCTGCATGTGGATTCGCACACCGACGCCAATCCCGGCGAGGGCCGGGCCAAGGCGACCGGAAATACATTCGTTCGCGCCGCCGAGGAAGGTTTGCTCGATGTCGCCGCGTCGACCCATCTCGGCATGCGCGGCACTTTCTATAACCCCGGCATCTTCGAAAAAGCGCGCGATCTCGGCTATGGCCTCATTACCTACGAGGAAATGCGGACCCGCGGCGTCGACGATGTGGTGGCCGGGTTGAAGCAGCGGCTGGCCGGCCGGCCGGTTTATCTTTGCTGGGATATGGATTTCTTCGATCCGTCGTGCGCGCCCGGCGTCTGCGCACCGATCCCGGGCGGCCCCAGCGCCGAGGTCGGTTTGCGCCTGTTGCGCGGTCTCGAAGGCCTCGACTTCGTCGCCTTCGACATCAATACCGTCAGCCCGCCGCATGACGTCCAAGGGATCACCGCGCAGCTCGCCGCCCAGGTGATGTACGATTGCATGGTCTTACTGTCTCGCGCGCCGAGGAATGTCTCTGGAAATTCGTGACCTTCGGTCCGGCCAACGCCATCAAAATCACCATCTATCAGAAACGGCCCAACGGCAGTCCGGGGGATTGGGATATTCTCGGTTGTCAGCAGTATGGGCCGTTGCTCGACACCGAAGTGCCGTAAGGCTCATTTATCGTCTTGCAATATACGCATGGCGGCACCGTCCAGGTCGTCAAACTGACCGTGCCGCAGCGACCAAATGAACGCGCCAAGCCCAAGCAGGCCCAAAAACAGTGCGATCGGTATCAAATAAACCAGAACATCCATGACATGGTGCCTATTTCATATATTTAAGCCGGAGTGCGTTGATCGTCACTAGGATCGAACTTGACGACATCGCAACGGCTGCGATCAGCGGCGTCACGAACCCGGCCGCGGCCAATGGAACGGCGATCATGTTATAGGCGAACGCCAAGCCGAAGTTCTGTTTTGCG
>JAQBZY010000225.1 GCA_027620395.1 Pseudomonadota bacterium | reverse complement strand
AAGAAAATCCTCATCCTGAGGAGGTCGAAGGACCGTCTCGAAGGATGAGGGCCACAAGTTCTGCTTTTTGCAGGCTGGTACTAGGAATTGAGAAAGTTAGCCAAACGCCTTTTTGCCGGCGGCGCGGAGCACTTCCGCCGTGTCCTCGTCGAACAGTTCGGCCAGCCGCGTCATGACGGTGCCGCCCAGATCCTCGGCGTCGACGATGGTGACGGCGCGGCGGTAGTAGCGGGTCACGTCGTGACCGATGCCGATGGCGGTCAGTTCGACGTTGGAACGCGTCTCGATGTAGCGGATCGCTTCGCGGAGATGCCGTTCCAGATAATTGCCGGGGTTGGCGGAAAGCGTCGCGTCGTCGACCGGCGCGCCGTCCGAAATCACCATCAATATGCGGCGCTGTTCGGTGCGGCCGAGCAGGCGGCTATGTGCCCACAGCAAAGCCTCACCGTCGATGTTCTCTTTCAGAAGACCTTCCCGCAGCATCAGGCCGAGGCTTTTTCTGGCCCGGCGCCACGGCATTTCGGCGGACTTGTAAACGATGTGACGGAGATCGTTGAGGCGGCCGGGATTCTTCGGTTTGCCCTGCCCGACCCACTTTTCCCTGGACGATCCGCCCTTCCAAGATCGGGTCGTGAAACCGAGGATTTCCACTTTGACGCCGCATCTCTCGAGGGTGCGGGCCAGGATATCGGCGCTCATCGCCGCGACCGTGATCGGCCGGCCGCGCATCGAACCGGAATTGTCGATCAATAACGATACCACGGTATCTCTAAATTCGGTGTCGCTTTCCATCTTGAACGACAACGGCGACACCGGATCGATGACGACGCGCGACAACCGACCGGCGTCGAGGATGCCTTCCTCGAGATCGAACTGCCACGACCGAGTCTGCTTGGCTAGGAGCTTGCGCTGCAACCGGTTGGCGAGCCTCGCGACGACGCCTTGCAGGTGGGAAAGCTGCTGATCCAATTGGTGCCGAAGCCGGGTCAATTCCTCGGGATCGCATAGATCCTCGGCGCCAATGATCTCGTCGTATTCGTGCGTATATGCCTTGTAGGTGTCGCTGCCGTCGGGGTTGTTGCGCTGCCAGTTCTCGTCGAAACGGCTGGGGCCGGCTGGCTCTTCCTCACCCTCGCCGGGTTTGAAATCGTCCTCGGAAAACTCGGCGTCGAAATCCATGCCGTCGGTGCCGTCCGATTCCTGCATTTCGCCCGACATGGCGCCATCGGCGTCCATCTCGGCGTCGCTGGCTTCCTGATCCTGTTGGCCGTCGTCACCGTCCTCGCTGTCGTCCTCGTTTTCCTGATCCTGATCGTTTTCCGGCGCCATGTCGTCGATCAGATCCAACGCCCGGAGCATCCGCGTCACCGCTTCGCCGAACGCCGCCTGATCTGTGGCGACTTTCGCCAGATCGTCGAGTTCCGAAGACACCCGGCCTTCGATGTCCTTGCGCCAAAGATTGACGAAATCCTTGGCCGCCGCCGGTAACGGTTGGCCGGTCATGTGTTCGCGGACGATCAGTCCGACGGCTTCGGCCATGAAGGCGTCGTCTTTTTCCTTGATACCGTTGTAGCCCTTGGCCCGGCAGCGTTCTTCGAGGAGCGCTTGCAAATTGGCCGACGCGCCGACCAGGCGTCTGGCGCCCAATGCCTCGCAGCGGACTTGTTCGACGGTTTCATAGATGCGCTTGGCGTCGTCGCCTTCCGGCATCCGTTTGCGGTGCACGGCGGCGTCGTGATGGCGAAGCCGCAACGCCAGTGCATCCGACATGCCGCGGAAGCGGGCCGTGGCGTCGACCGACATCTGCGCCGGCGGCTGTGGCAGGTGCGCCGCTTCCGCCGTCAGACCGACCGAGCCTTGTCCGAAGTCGACGTTGATTTCCGGCGCATGACCGACGGCGCGGAGCGTCGATGCCGTCACCCGCTTCCAGACTTCGCTTGGATGTTCCTTGGCCACGGTCCGGCCTCGCGTCGTCTACTGGAGAACGACGTTGGCCGCTGACTCTGGTAGATCAGAGCCCATGGCGCGCTGATAATACTCGGCTACCACCGGACGCTCCAATTCGTCGCACTTGTTCAGGAACGTGACCCGGAAGGCATAGCCGACATCGCCGAAGATCTCCGCATTCTGGGCCCAGGTGATGACGGTTCGGGGCGACATCACGGTCGAAATATCGCCGTTCATGAAGCCGGCGCGGGTCAGATCGGCAAGCTCGACCATCGCCGACAGGCGCTCGCGGCCTTCCGCAGAGCCATACGACGGGCACTTGGCGAGCGTGATTTCGACCTCGGCATCGTGCGGCAGATAGTTGAGCGTGGCGACGATGTTCCAACGGTCCATTTGACCCTGGTTGATCTGCTGGGTGCCGTGATAAAGGCCAGTGGTGTCGCCGAGCCCGATGGTGTTGGTGGTCGAGAACAGCCGAAAATACTTGTGCGGCGTCATGACCCGGTTCTGGTCGAGCAGCGTCAACTTGCCCTCGACTTCAAGCACGCGCTGGATCACGAACATGACGTCGGGGCGCCCGGCGTCGTATTCGTCGAACACCAACGCGGTCGGGTTCTGCAACGCCCACGGCAGGATGCCTTCGCGGAATTCGGTCACCTGCTTGCCGTCCTTCAATACGATGGCGTCCTTTCCAACCAGGTCGATACGCGAAATATGGCTATCTAAGTTGATGCGGATGCACGGCCAGTTGAGGCGCGCCGCCACCTGTTCAATGTGTGTCGACTTGCCGGTGCCGTGATAGCCTTGGATCATGACCCGGCGGTTGTGCGCGAAGCCGGCCAGAATCGCCATCGTCGTGTCGCGGTCGAAGCGATAGGCATCGTCAACATTCGGAACATGGCTGTCGGCCTTGGAAAAAGCCGGGCACTCCATGTTGCTATCGATGCCGAACACCTGACGCACCGAAACCGTGATGTCAGGTTCCTGCTGGGCCAAGGGCTGGGACTGGTGGGACGTGGTCATGCGTGCATTCCTGTGCTCTAACCGCCCTGCCGGTCGGCGGCGATGTCGACCGTGGCGTTAGCCTGGGGCCATTCATCTTGGTTTTCTGGAACGATTTGGCTCCGTGTTATGGTGTTCCCCGGCGGGCGTCAAGGACACGATGGCGGTTGGGCCTGGCACGGGGCCGGCCAGCCGCTCTCAGATCAGCAAGAACTGCCGCACTGTCTCGTAGGCCTCTCGGATTTCCTTGAATTTCTCCTCCGCCGCCTTGGTGCCGCCATTGGTGTCGGGGTGGTGCAGTTTGACCAGTTCCTTGTAGCGGGCCTTGAGGCCATCCGCGGTTACCGGCATTTTGAGGCCGAGCACCGTCATGGCGGCCCGCTGCGAACGGCTGACCGTCATGGTCGTGGCCTTGGCCTGCGCCGCGTCCTCCTCGAAAAACCCGAACGGATCGTCGAAACTATTGGGGTCAATCCCGAACGGTCCCGATCCGGACTTGGGCCCCCGGCCTTCCTCGACGCTGTCGCCCAAGGGCCAGCTCGGCCGGTTCCAAACCGTGTCGCGGCGGCGGTCGGCCTCGATCTCTTCGGCATTCATGCCGTCGTAGTAGTTCCAGCGTGTGTTGTAGACCCGAACGTGGTCGCGGCAGAACCAGTGATACTCCCGTATTTGCTGGCGGGACTTCGGCGCCCTGTGCTCGCCTTCGAGGGCGCAACCCGGCCAATCACAGCGCCGAGCATCGCCTTCGGTGGCGCTGCGGGCGGCGGGAACAAATGGTTCGCGTTTGGCCTTTGGCATCCGGCTACTATGTGCCGCCCGGTTTCCTCAGGCAAGCGGCGGTGGCGGACTTTTACCGGTCGGGCCGGCGTGACATGCGCGGCCGCCGAGGGTACAGTTTCGCCGGCAATTCAATGACTTCCCAAGGTAACGAATGCCCGATATGCCTCTGACCGCCGCGCCGAATGACGCCACTGCCGCTCGTCCCTCGCCGGACCATTACGAGGCGTTGTTTGGCCGAATCATAAAAGACCAACCGGCGGCGGTACCGGCGGCGGCACCGGTCTCGTTCTGGCAGCGCCTCGCCGACGACGAACGCTACGAGAAACTGAACCTTGCCGCGACATACGTCGCGGTGTTCTTCGCGCCGTTGGCGGCATTCATTGAAATCCTCATCGGCCAGCCGCCCGACGCGCTCAAATGGTCCGCCGAATGGTCACGCTGGATCGAATTGGGCATGGGGACGTTCTTTGCCTTCGACACTTTGGTCGGG
>JAQBZY010000224.1 GCA_027620395.1 Pseudomonadota bacterium | reverse complement strand
TGGCCCCCGAGTGGCCGGCGGCGCACTTCGCGCTGGCCGAAACCCTGGAAGCGGTTGGCCGGGCCGAGGACGCCAGGTGCCATTTCGTGGCCTATCTCAAGTTCGCCGACAGCGACGAAATGGGCGCCGAGATCCGGCTCGCGTTGCTGGGCGCGGCGCCGGTGCCGCTGGTCTTACCGGAAGCCTATGTCCGGGCGCTGTTCGATCAGTACGCAAGCAAGTTCGATGAATCTTTGTTGGCCGGTCTCGATTACCGAGTGCCCTATCGATTGCGGGACGCCGTTGAACGGATTAGGCCTTCCAAGGGCGCCGGCGAGCGCATCCTCGATCTCGGTTGCGGTACTGGACTTGCCGGCGAAGCATTCCGGGCGCGGGCGAGCTGGTTGGAAGGCGTCGATCTATCACCGGGCATGGCCGCCGAAGCCGAGCGGAAAACCATCTACGACAATCTTCGGGTCGCCGAGGCGACGGCCGATTTGGCCGGGCGAGCCGACACCTACGATTTGATCGTCGCCGCCGATGTGCTGGTTTATATTGGCGATCTGATGCCGATTTTCAAAACCGCTGCCCAGGCGCTCCACCCGGATGGACTGTTCGCCTTTTCGGTGCAGCGGACCGACGGCGCCGATTACCGGCTCGGCGCCGAGTGCCGGTATTCGCACCGAGAGAGCTATCTCCGCCGGGTCGCATCCGAAGCCGGCCTCGAAACCTTGGAAATCGCGGATGCCGTTCTGCGGACCGAAAAAGGCGCCGATGTGCCGGGGTTGATCGGCGTCTGCCGCCGTCCGCCGGCTCTGCTGTCGATCCTTGAGCCGTCCGAGCCCGCGGCCCTGCGGCTGCCGGCGTACTGAGATGCTGTCTTATCAGCACGCTTATCACGCCGGATGCTTGGCCGACGTGCACAAGCACGCCGCCCTGGCGGCACTGATCGAGCATCTTCAGACCAAGCAGAAACCGCTTTCATATATCGACACCCACGCCGGGCGCGGCCTTTACAATCTCGCTTCGGCGGAATCGAAAAAGACCGGCGAAGCGGCGGCGGGGATTGTCCCCATTCTGCACGCCGGCGCCATCCCGCCCGAACATCCTTACGCCCGCAGCATCGCCGAGACCCGGCGGATGCTCGGCCCGGCGGCCTATCCCGGCTCGCCGGAAATCGCCCGCCGCTTGCTCGAGCCAGACGATCAACTGTATCTGATGGAACTGCATCCACAGGAACACGCCGCCTTGAAACGCGTCATGACGGCGCCGAACATACACGTGCACAAGCGCGACGGTTTCGAAGGTGCGTTGGCGCTGTCACCGCCGACGCCGAGACGCGGCCTGGTCTTCATCGATCCCAGCTACGAGATCAAAACCGAATACCAAGCGGTGGCGGAGTTCGTTCTGTCGCTCAATGGCAAATGGCCGACAGCGGTGATCGTTCTTTGGTATCCGGTCCTGGAAGCCGGCCTGCACATCGGAATGGCCGATGCGTTGGCCAAAGCTGCGCTCCCGAATTTCACCCGCCGGGAGATTTCCTTCGGCGAACGCGGCAAGCTGCACCGGATCAAGGGCAGCGGCTTGATCGTCGTCAACGAACCGTTCGGGGTCGGCCAAGCCTTGGATGGTGCCGGCAAGCTGGCGGCGACGGCGGTCAACGCGTCAATGCTGCCTCGTTGATGACACTGACTGGCTGACCTTTCTCGAAGGCCAGGATCTGGCCGAAGATTTCGCTGAATTGCACCTCGTACTCGTCGATGGTCACGTAGCCGATGTGCGGCGTCGCGACGACGTTGGGCATGGCCAGAAGTGGGTGCCCAGTGTCGCGCATGGGTTCCTCTTCAAAGACGTCGACGGCGGCCATGCCGGGGCGTCCAGACTTGAGCGCCGCCACCAAAACTCCCGGTTCGATCAGGCCGGCGCGACTGGTGTTGACGATCAAGGCGCTCGGTTTCATGCGGCCCAAGTCGTCGGCGGTGATGCAGCCCTTGGTCGTCGGGTAAAGCCGGACATGTAGCGAGATCACGTCGCAGGTCTCGAAGAACTCGGCCCTGGTCGCCGGCACCGTGAAGCCGTCGGCTCGGGCCTTCTCGCGGGTCTGCTCACTCGACCAGACCGCGACCTTCATCTCGAACGCCAAACCGAAGTCGGCGACGGCGCGGCCGATCCGGCCGTAGCCATAGATGCCGAGCGTCTTGCCGCGCATGGTCCGGCCCATGCTGGTCTGCCACTTGCCGGCCCTGAGGCCTTCCATCTGCTGCGGAATTTGCCGCATGGCGGCGATGATCAGGCCCCAAGTGAGTTCCGCCGTCGCGTGCGAGGGCGCGTCCGGATGCTGGCCGGAACAGAGCAGCACGCCCCGCTCGGTCAGGGTATCGACATCAATGTGCGGATAGACGCTCCGCTGGCTGATCAGTTTCAGTTTCGAAAGCCGCTTGATCAACGGCGCCCGAATTTTGGTCCGCTCGCGGATCAGCACCAGGACTTCGGTATCGCCGAGGCGTTCGGCCAAGATATCGTCATCCTGCAGATGATCGTTCCAGATCGTCACCTGGTGATGATCCAGCATCCGAAAGCAATCGAGGGTGCGGATGGTATCGAAATAGTCGTCGAGGATGGATATCTTCATGCCATTGCCCTTGCCGTCCAAAGCCCGAGGAGTAAACGCCGCCAGGGGTACTGTAAGCAAGATCATGTCCTTGCCGGACGCACTCGGAAGCCGTTCAATGAGGGATCATGGGAGAAACCGACATGACCGACGCTTGCGATCTCGACGCCGTCCTAGCCCGCCGCCGGATGCGGGCCCGGGAACTGTCGCCGGTGGAACTCCTGAAAAGTTGCCTGGAGCGGATCGAGGACGTGAACGGCACCATCAACGCCATCGTCGCCATGGATATTCCCCGTGCCCGAGCCGATGCAGCCGCCGCCGAGCGCTCTTTTGCCCAGGCGAACAAGAAGGGCGGCAACCTACCACCACTCACCGGCCTTCCGGTCGGCATCAAGGACTTGAACCGCACGGCGGGACTTCGGACGACGTATGGTTCGTTGCTGCACAAGGACGACGTGCCGGACACCGACGAAGCCATGGTCGCCAGACTCCGTCAGGCCGGCGGCATCATCCTCGGCAAAACCAACACACCGGAATTCGGTTCCGGGTCCAACACCACCAACAAGGTCTATGGCGCGACTAAAAATCCCTATGACCCCGAACGGACGCCGGGCGGGTCGTCGGGCGGATCGGCGGCCGCGTTGGCCACCGGCATGCTGCCCCTGGCGCACGGTAGCGACACCGGCGGCAGCCTTAGAAATCCCGCCACCTGGTGTGGCGTCGTCGGCTTCCGCCCGACACCGGGGCTGGTCGGGCGCGAGGGCCGGACCCTCAATTACACGCACTTCAACGTCCAAGGTCCGATGGGCCGTACCGTGGCCGACGCGGCGCTACTGCTTTCCGGTCTCGCCGGTGACGAGAGCCGCGACACGCTCGCCGGTCCCTGCCGGCCGGAAGATTTCGACGGCCTGCCGGAAACCGACCTTTCCAAACTCCGCGTCGCCTGGTCGGTCGATTTCGGCGGCACGGCGCCGATTGACGATGCAATCCGTGCAACATTCAATAACGTCATCGCGGAAATCGCGCCACTGTTCGCCCATTGCGTGCCGCGCGATCCAGATTTTTCCGCGGCCAGGGATATCTTCTGGATACTCCGCTGCATCTATTATGTCGCCAGCCATGAGGACCGTGTCGCCCAACACCGTGACGTTCTGTCGCCCAACATCGTCAGCAACGTCGAGGCCGGCATGGCCATGACACTCGCCGACGCCGCTCGGGCCGAGCGGCAATGGTCGAAACTTTATGCCGGATTTCAGGATTTCTTCGCCGATATCGATTTGCTGATCGTACCCGGCAATGCGGTGTCGCCGTTCCTGATCAAGGACGGCATTCCGACATCGGTCGGCGGCAAGCCGATGCAGAACTATGTCGATGCGTCGCTGATCCGATCGGCGCTGACGCTGACCGGTCATCCGGTCATCGCCCTGCCGAGCGGGCTGGATTCCGTCGGCATGCCGTTCGGCGTGCAGATCGTCGGCAAGCGTCGCGGCGACTTGGCGTTGTTGGCGGCGTCGGCGGCCTTGGAAGCGGCAATCCAGGCCCGGCCGGCGCTCCGTCTACCCCGGCCCGATTTCAGACGTTTCCGTTGACGTTGCCGAACCGGGGCCGTTCAGATTAATCTTGCCGCCT
>JAQBZY010000223.1 GCA_027620395.1 Pseudomonadota bacterium | reverse complement strand
CATCGCTGTCATGGATATCCTCGCCCGCCTGCTCCCTGTCCACCGCAAGCTGTCATTTGACCAAAATTGAGCCGAATATCGATGGATTGGGTAGAGAAAATACGACGCCTGACCGATAACCGGAAGCTTCTGGATTTCACGGCGTTCGTTGTCCAGGCGAAAGGCGACCGGCAATTTCCCGATTACAAGAAAATGGATTTGATGCAGGTCGCGCCCCTGGTGCAGCACGTTTGGGCGATGGATTTCCGCGATGGCGTCGACAACCGGCCGAAGCTGATATTTTCGGGAACCCACATCGACCAGCACTATGAGATGAACATAACAGGCAAGTCGTTCGAGGAGATGTATAAAGAAGACGACTTCGAGCGCGCCATCCGGGGCAATTATTATCAAGTCTATCTGCAAAAGCGGGCCAGCTACACTAGTCACCCGAATCTAAAGTTCGCCACATAATGTCTGATCGACGCGGTGGCAGAAGCGTTTCACCGAGGCGAGGATTTCGTCGGCGGATTTGGTCCATTTGAAGGGCTTCGGATTTTCATTATGGTGCTTAATGAACGTGAGGATATCCGCTTCGAGGGTTTTGACCGAGGCATGCACGCCGCGCTGCAGTTGCTTGCGGGTCAATTCGGCGAACCACCGTTCGACCTGATTGATCCACGACGCCGAAGTTGGGGTGAAATGGACACGGTATCGGGGCCGCCGCGCCAGCCATGCCTTGACCTCTTTGGTTTTATGGGTGGCGTAATTGTCCATGATGATATGGATGTCGAGGTCGCTGCTCACGCGGGTGTCGATTTCCTTCAGGAAGGAGAGGAACTCCTTCGCCCGATGGCGTTTGTAGCATTTGCCGATGACGAACCCGCTGGCGACATCAAGCGCGGCGAAGAGCGAGGTCGTGCCATGGCGGATATAATCATGGGTCTGGCGCTCCGGCACTCCTGGCATCATCGGCAGAACCGGTTGCGAGCGGTCCAGCGCCTGGATTTGGCTCTTCTCATCGACGCTGAGAACCAAGGCGCGGTTAGGCGGCGAGAGATAAAGGCCGACGATATCGCGGACCTTCTCGACGAACAGCGGATCGCTCGACAGCTTGAACCGTTCTTGGCGATGGGGTTGCAGCCCGAAGGCCGTCCAGATGCGCCGCACCGTGGTGTGGGATAGGCCGGCTTCTTTGGCCATGGAACGGAGCGACCAGTGGGTGGCGTCGCGCGGGCTGTCGCGCAGGGTCCGCTCGATGACAGCGGCGACTTGATCGTCCTCAATGGAGCGTGGCCGGCCCGGGCGAGCCTCGTCCAACAGACCGTCCAGGCGATCCTTCAAAAAACGCCGCCGCCATTTGCCCACTGTGTGTTCATGGCAACCCAATTCCGCCGCAACCTCTTTGCTCGACAAGCCATCCGAACAGCGCAAGATCATCCGGCAGCGGTCCGATAAGGAACGCGGCGATCGATGCCGCCTGACTTGCCGCTCAAGATAGGTTCGCTCATCAGATCTCAGGTTCAAGGGCTCCAAAGGCCGTCCGCGTCCATAAGACATCGCGAATTCTCCAGGTGATAATTCACTTGAGAATAAACCGCCCGATCAGTTTAATGAACCGCTTTTCTGGTCCATGTGACTAGTTCGGAAACAGTGGTCATTCATCCATGCGGAAGCTCATCGAGTTGATGCGGACCTCGGCCTTGGCCTGGGCGTTCCCGCATCGGGCAACGGGCCGTGACGAAGCCGGGCGGCGCGGCTAATCTTTGGCCATGAGTAAAACCGATCTGCCGCTCAGCGGAATCCGCGTCCTCGATATCGCGACTTTCATCGCGGCGCCCTTTTGTGCCTCGATCATGGGCGAGTTCGGGGCCGAGATCATCAAGCTCGAGAATCCGAACGGCGGCGATCCGTGGCGGCGTTATGGAACGCAAAGCGGCGAACCTGACCGGACGTTGGCCTGGTTGACGGAAGCCCGCAACAAACGTTCGGCGACACTTAAACTCAACGACCCCCGGGGAGCTGATCTGTTCAAGCGGATGGTCGCAAAATCCGATGTGGTCTGTGAGAATTTCCGGCCAGGCACACTCGAAAAGTGGGGCCTCGGCTGGGAAGTGCTTTCAGAGATCAATCCGGGCCTGGTGATGCTCCGAGTCTCGGGCTACGGCCAGACTGGACCCTACAAGGACCGGCCCGGGTTCGCCCGGATCGCGCACGCCTTTGGTGGGCTGACATATCTATCTGGACTGCCGGGCGAGACGCCGGTGACGCCTGGTTCTACATCCTTGGGCGATTACATGACCGGCATGTACGGCTGCATCGGCGTCCTGATGGCGCTCCGGCATCGGGATGCCACCGGCAAGGGGCAGTTCGTCGACATGGCGCTTTATGAATCGGTATTCCGGGTTCTCGATGAAATCGCACCGCGATACGCCAAGGACGGATTTGTCCGCGAGGCGGAAGGGACCGGCACAGTCAATGCCTGCCCGCATGGCCATTTCCCGAGCGGCGACGGCAAGTGGCTGGCCATTGCGTGCACCACCGACAAGATGTTCGAACGGCTCTGCCGGGCGATGCAGCGGGACGATCTGCTGGCCAAGTATGGCGCCCAGAAGGCGCGCTTGGCGGGCCGTGAAGCCGTGTTGGCCGAGGTTGAGGCCTGGACCCGTTCGATGAGCCGCGATCGGGTAATCTCAGTGTGCACCGAAAGCGACGTTCCGGCTGGCTCGGTCAATTCCATCGCCGACATCTTCGAAGATCCGCAGTTCAAGGCCCGCGAAGTGCTCAAGACCATCGACGTTCCAGGGATCGGGCCGGTGACGGTGCCGAACGTGATGCCGAGGCTGTCAGCCACACCCGGTGAGATCGCCACCCTCGGCCCTCGGCTCGGCGAGGCCAACGGCATGGTCTACGGCGACTGGCTTGGCTTGGACGCCGGCGAGCGTCAGGCGCTCGAAGCGGTCGGCGTCATCTGACATCGGAGCGGAATATTTTATTTCTGACCGTCGGTTGGGCCGTTGACGGCCACCCTTAGCCGCCAGCGGTCGATTTGCTGACGGCGACTGTCGGCGAAGCGCGTGGTCTTATCGCCAGTCGCCGTCGCCGCCTTGAGTTCACGCTCGCGTTTGGCTGAAAGTTCCGCCTGCCGTTAGGCAACGAGCTGATTGAGATTGACGTTGCGGCTCCGTGCATCGCGCCAGGCTTCGACTTGCCGCTGCCTGCGCAGTTCCGGGTCCAGATCCTCGCGCATCCGCCTGGCGGCGGCGCGGAGAGTCTTGAAGCGGGCATTCAGCGCGTCGGTACGTTGCTGGTCGATCGGTGCGTAGGCGATCGGCGGCAGTGGCGCGGGATGGTTTGGCTCGGCGCTGGCGATTTGTGTGTCGCTGCCGTCGTTGCCGATTTCGGCCCAGAATTTCTCGACCCGGGCCCGGTAGACCGAGGTCCGCTCCGGCGTCATCGAATGATAGTAGCCGGCGGCTTCGGCCCAACTACCGGCGCCGTCGCGCATCTGTTTCAGATACTTAGCGGCGTAAGCGGTGTTGATGTCGGGGTCGAACGCCGCCGACAGCGAATCGAAGTTATGGCCGTGAAAATGCAGGTTCACCTGCATGCAGCCGACGTCGATGTTCTGGACGCCCTTGGCTTGCAGGCTGCGCACTTCCGCCATCGCTTCGGGCTTGCTGGCGAAATATTTGCCGGGGCCGCCGGAAGTGACGGTCCACGGCCAGGCGTGCATGCTGCGCTGAGCTGCCGACCAACGGCCGGATTCGGCAAACGAAATGGCGGTCAGCAAATTGGTCGGAATTTTTGTGATCTTTTCCCAGCGTTGAGTCGCCTTGGCGCAGAGCCGCGCTGGGTCGGTGCCGTGGTAGAGCGCCGGTGTCGCCGACAGCGTCACCGCCGGCGCCGCGGCCAGCGCCACCGCCGCCGAAACGGCCAGCAAGGCTAGCCTGAGAATCCGATCTGGCGTAAAAATACTCGGTCGCCACGTTGGTCGCATGATTGATCCCGCTATCCCCATTCCCGAGAGCTATTAGGCAAACTCCGTGCCAATGCCCGGTCATAAGAAAACGGCAATAAAATCAAGGAACTGTTAATGAGAGGCGAGAAAAACACCGGCCCCAAAGTGGCAAATTGGTCACAGTGGCGGGCAGAGTTTGCCGAGGCCGGGCTTGTTTATATTTAGGGGCTGTCCTAGATAACTAAGTTAAATACAGCCTAACCCACTGTTTTATTTGCTTCATCTGATGCTGC